>CACVAQ010000103.1 GCA_902727865.1 uncultured Aureispira sp.
ATCTAATAAAATGCTAAGTAGATTCGATATTTTATTAGATAAAAAACTTTTGTCCTGTACACAGAAGATTTTTAGAATAAAATATAGTTTACAAACGTCAGTTTCGAAAGAAGCTGGCGTTTTTTTTTGAAATACCGAGGCTATGAATGAAGATATTTTAGATGCAGAATTGCCTGTTGTAATAAGGGTAAAACGGTTGACACGAATGAAAACGCTATTTTATGACTATTTATCAATAGCGTTAATCTTTCCTTTTTTGTTGGCGCCTTTTATGGGCGTTTTGTGGTTGATAGAGGAGTATATGAATTATGGTTGTTTGAAAATTTATGCCGCTATTTATAGTACGCTCTTACTGCACAAAGATGGTTTGAATGGCAGGAGTTTAGGAAAACGAAAGGCAGGCTTGCAGGTTATAGATATTCATACCAATAAAAAGGCGAGTAGTCTTAAGTGTGTCCTGAGGAATAGTGTAATGTTTGTGTTTCCTGGAGAGCTTTTAATTAGCCTGTTCAACCCAGCGCGAAAATTGGGCGATTGGATGGCAGGAACAAAGCTTGTTGTGCAAGATAGGGTTTCTTTATCAGCAACTAAAAATGAATTTAAAGCCTATGATAAGAGGGCATTATTAAAGAGCTTTGGGCTTGTTTTTTTGATAAGTTTGCTGTTGATTTATTTGATAACAGGTATTTATCCTTTAGAGCATACTTTTTTTAGCCGTTAAGATTCGATTCCGATGGATGAACTATCTAGGGGGCTTTTTTGTATAAGGAGAAGACTAAATTTTTTGTTTTTTTGATAACTTGAAGGCGCAAATCGTGAATTTTGAGCTTTCAAGATGCTAAAGGGACGAATCTCATAAAACAACACCATGAAAAAAAGATATTTTTTTTTACTCTTATTTTACTTAATAACATCGAATATACAAGCCCAAGATCCGACAAAAGAGTGGAACGCATTAGGGCATAAAATGGCAGCAGCGCTTAGTGCGCACGATCAAAGTATTGATCAATACTTTGATAAAATGGCACTTTTAAATCGCTTCATCGCACCCAATCCGATTAATAAAGACATTAAAAAATTTAATAGAGAAATCCGCCTGCAATGGAAAGAATTTAGCATCGGGAGTTCTTTAGCCAAACAGCCTGTCTTATACCAATACGAATATATTGGAATACACGAAGATTCTTCTTTAATCATTCGGCAATGGGAACAAGAAGAGGGTTTAAATTACCTTCTGTTCAAGTTAGATTATCTTAACGGTACTTGGATTGGGGTAGACCTATATATTATGATGACAGGCGAATTTGTGAGCGAGACGATGCGCAACACGGTTTATTTGCCTACCGTGATTCGCTTAATTCAAGATGGAAAAAAGAGTCGACAAGGAATGTCAAATGCCGAGATTTATATCGAAGCTTCTAAGTTGATGCGGGCAGAAGAATATCAACGGGCGTACACTAAAATTTCGGGTATTCCTTTGGAAGAACGACTCAAAGCACATCAAATTCTAAAGTTGAATTTGAGTTACTATCTAGATTCTAACGAAAAGATTCTTAAAACAATCGAAGAATATCAAATTCGCTTTCCGAAGGATCCTTCTTTTGAATTTATCATGTTGGATAAATATTTTTTAGAAGGAAAATATGACAAAGCTTTAGAGGCGATCAACACCGTAGAAGCTTTTGTTGGAACCGATGATTATTTGAATTATCAAAAAGGCTTAATTTATCATTTAATGGGTGATCTGAAAAAGTCAGCAGCAGAAATGCGGACTGCTATTCAATTACGTCCCGATCAAGCCTTCTATTATTGGGAATTGATTACCATTTTGGAATGGCAGAAAAGCTATGGGAAATGTGTAAAAGTGTTGGAGGAACTACAAGCGACTTTTGCTGATTCTAAAGCGGTTCTTAAAGAAAAGGTTTTTAAAAATTATAATGTATTTCCTTACACAAGGAAATTTAAACGTTGGGCAAAATAGAAGGACTTAGTTAGGCTGTGACTCGGTGAAAAAGCACAGCGTCACAACACAGCTAAATATTAAAACAAGTAAAACCACCAACAAAAAAAAAGCAGTTCAAGGACATTCCTTGAACTGCTTTTTAGGTTCATAAAATCTAAAATTACCAAGAACGGTACAATTTCAGTAGCGTAGGATCTTCTTCCCACTCTTTAATGACCTCAATCGCATCAGCAATAATATCGTAGGTGTTGATTTTTGAAAACGCATCCACCTCATCTAAGATAGAACCGATTTCATTTCCTTTCAAACCTTGAATGGCATCGACTGCACGCTCGTAATTCGCATTCGATTTGTCCTTTAGTAAGATTTGAAGTTGCTTTAAGGCATCTTTGGTATCTTGTCCTTTTAGCCCAGAAATAGAAACTTCAATTTTTTTGTATTCTTTTTCTGCTTTAGAGAAATAGTCATCTCGTAATTTTTTCAAGGCATTAGAAGCCGCATAACGTCCCCATTGAGAAATATCTTTATTGGTAGAAATACCCTTAAAGTAATTAATTTTTTCTCGTACTAAGTTTTCATCTTTGGTGTTTTCTAATAAAGTAGCGTAACTAGTAAAGAAGGTGAAACGGGCATAATTATCTGTTTTTTGCCAATTGTTTTCATAGAATGAAATGTGTTCTTTATTGCCTGTTTTTTCAAAAATAGCGGCAATTCCTAATAAGATAGAAACATTCTCTTCCTTTTTTAAACGCTCAGCATATTTAGTACCTAAGGTAGGATTGGTCCGATAAATAGCTTGTAAAGCAGCAGAAATAACAATGTAGGATTTTTCCTTGTCCACCGCATTCTTAGCAACATCCAAGTACTTCGCATCTTCTAAGCCTCCTACACGCTCCATTGCCGCACGACGTACTTGAGAACGAGGATCTTTTTTTGCCAACTCAATCAATTGAGTAATCAATAACTGGTTATTAGGGTCAATGCTAATTGCATCAATTGCTTGTTCCCGAATCGCCCAAAATGGATCTTTTAACGCCTCGACAAACAATTGTTGAACCTCTGCATTTTTGTCTTGAGAATATCTCAACTCCTTCAAAGATTCATAACGGTTTTGGTAAGACTTGCTTAGTTTGAATTGACGAATCAACTCTTCTTTACTTTGTGTGTATTTGCGTTTACCCAAGGTAATACGGTCTGCATCTACGCCCACCCAAAGCGGTTCGCGAGCAGTAGGAATAGAGAACGTTTGCTCTTTTTCTGTCATCACAACATTTGTGCGTGTTGGTTTACCGCTCATTGACGTGTATACATCAATCGCAAATGGCAGAATAAATACAGTACTTTCTTTATGATTTTGAGTTTGCTTAACGTTTACTTTTAAGGTGCGAGTTGTTTTGTCATAAACCTTAGTAATCGTCAAGTCAGGATGTCCAGCGGTAAAGAACCATTGATTAAAGAACCAGTTCAAATCTTCTCCAGTTACTTTTTCAAAGGCCATACGCAAGTTGTGTACCTCTGCGGCTTGGTATTTATTATCTTCCAAATACTTTTTTAAACTAGCAAAAAAGGCTTCGTCTCCAACATAATTTCGCAACATGTGTACAATCGTTCCGCCTTTATTATAACTATGAGCATCAAACATATCTTCTTTGTCTGCATAACCATAATAAATCAAAGGATGTTGGTCGCCCCCAATCGTAGCTTGATTCATGTAGCCAGCAATTTGATTTTTACGAATATGATCGGCGGCATCTTTTCCATATTTGTATTCAAACCAAAGGTACTCGCTATAATTGGCAAAAGATTCGTTGAGCGGAAGGTTTGCCCAACTTTCACAGGTGACTAAATCACCAAACCAATGGTGCATCATTTCATGAGCAACAATGGCTTCGTTCAGGTCCCCATTATCAATCAATTCACGCGTGGTCATTTGAACAAAGTCGCCAAAAATTACAGCAGTTGTATTTTCCATCGCACCAGAAACATAATCTCTAACGATCGCTTGCGAATATTTCGGCCAAGGATAATTGACCCCCAATTTATTAGAGAAAAAACTCAACATCTCAGGTGTATTCTTATAAATTGCCTTGGCATCTTTTTCGTACGCAGGTTCTACAAAGTATTGTAATAATTTGTTGTTCCAGGTTTCCGATACAACAGCAAATTCACCGACCACCATGGCAAACAAATAAGGCGCATGAGGCAAATCCATTTTCCAATAATCAGTGCGAGTTCCGTTGCCATTTTCAACAGAATTGACCAAAGTACCATTAGATAATGTTTTGAATCGATCTTCAACCGTCATGAAAATTTCTTGTGTACAACGCTCATTTGGGCGGTCAATGGTTGGGAACCAACAAGAACTAGATTCTGTTTCTCCTTGTGTCCAAATTTGTTGTGGCTTGCCTGCTTCTTTTCCTAAGGGATTGATAAAATAAAGCCCCTTGTCTGAAGTAATCGCATCACTACCTCCAATTGGCAATTCATTTGGTTTGGCAGTGTATATGATATACAATCGGTAGACTTCATTCGCCTTATAGGTACGATCTAACGTAATGTAAAGATCTTTGTTGTTCTCATACTTATATTGCAAGGGAGTTTGCCCAGCAACGCCAATCATGGCAATCTTGTGAATGTCAAAGCCTTTTGCATCCAAGCGAACTTTATTTGTTGGCTTAAAAACAGGTTTTAATTCTAGGACCGCTTTTCCATTAAGGTATTGTTTCTCCCAGTCAAAAGAAACATCTAATTTGGTATGCAACAAATCATTCGTACGAGTAGCACTAGGATTGTACTTAGGACGTTGAAAGCTAGACGTTCTAGAAGCGGTGACGGAAACCGTATCCAAGGCTCGATTCTCAACCGTATAGTCAACAGTGATGATTCTACTATTCGTTGTACATGCCGACAAGAATAAGGCAATAGCAACTAAAGTAATTAAGTGTTTGTGGGTCATCTATTTTCTGTGTTTTTAGTGTTTTTTGCTTAATAATTTATTAGAAAACAGCCCTTGCTTCAAGCGTCCAAGATCTAAGTAGCAATGAAGCTAATTTACTTGAATATAGGTGGTCGATTTAAAACAAAATTGCTAGGAGCTTAGAAACATCCAATGAAACTTGTTCTGAATTGACGGCAAAGCTTGCGGGGAAGGCATCGTTAATTTAAGAAACTATTCGTGTTAATATTTATAGTGTAATTGATCCCTGTTTGGCTGGTCATTTATGGATTTAGTGAAAACCCTAAGGCAAGACAAATATGGATTTTTTAGATGGTTCTATGTTCTAATAATGGATGAAGAAATTATTTATAATGGTGTCTTTTTTAATAGGAATACATTTTATAATACTTCGTGGGATTTAGCTACGCTGCTTCTACGAGGTTTAGTTTTTTTACCAAAAAACATAAAAACCATTTCATATTAGTTTGATTATCAGTAATTTAGTTAAATTAATAGTTCAAAGTTATCTTATTGATAATCAAACTAATATAATTTAGCTACGCTGAGCCTTTGTTACTTACGTGAGGTCGCTACGCTTAGTTCGGGTTTTCCACGACGTAATGTTTTAGGAACGGTCAGAAAATAAGAGGAACAAAATTTGAAACGAGATTTTTGTTTCAAATGTTCATCTTATTTCTTTACTGTTCCTTATGAGGCTAATCCAAATAGGAGCGTAGCGAAGGGCATTGGCTTGTATAAGACGCAAAGGTCAAAGGCATAGCCTAAAGCAGCAAATGATTTAACGGCACTGATTTACAATTCATACTTGATTATTACTTAAATTTAAACTATTTGTAAAATAGTCCTCGCACAAAACTAACAAAAAAAGGTAGATTGGGGAAGGAAATGTACACTTACCGTCGTCTACCGACTCACTTGTTGCTTCAAAACAAGTATAAAAAACAAAAGTCATCCATATTGGATGACTTTTGTTTCGATTATATTACCTGTTCGGTTGATTTATATGGAATTTTTATTATTCCCCACTAGAGCGAATCGTTGTGGTCGCTCCGATCCAACAGCCAATTTTGTAACTTCCGCCTTCTTTTAATCCACGTTGGAAGATATCGCCTTTTGTTGGTAAATATTTTTTGTATTTAGAAATACTGCTGTTTGCTTTTGAGGCAACACTAGCATCAATACTTTTTGCTTTTGCCCACATATCCATGGCAGCCCATGCTACTACTTGCGCATCCCAGCCAGTACCAGCACCACCAGAACAACGTTTTCCACTAGACGCGTACATGTTTCCGATTAGCATATAAGGTTTGCCCCATCCAGATTTGAATTCTGCGGCTTTGTAACACAGGCTTCTTGCTGAGCTGTAAGAACCTTTTTCAAAATGGCTGTAAGCAATACGGTAAGCTAATTCACCTTTCTCTTCGTTGGTTGTTTCGCAATCTGCTGAGGTCGGATCGTTCAAAGACTTTTCGTACCAATCAAATGCTTCCTCTTTGAATTTTTTAGCATTTTCTTCGTCGCCTGCTTTTTTGAATTTTCTAGATTCCATTTCACGGAATTTACCTTTATTCAAATTACAAAGACCACCAAATTCTTTCTTTAAACGCTCATACTCTACAGAATCAGCATAAGGTTGATAGATGGCTAAGACTTCAAGATAGAATGCATGATTTGCGCCACACTTTTTCTTTATAAGCTCTAAGATTTCCGCATTTTGTTCCATGTTGGTTTTGTCTGCATCAAATTTAGGTTTGTATTGATCGACATAAAAATCACATCCCCAAATAGCACCACCAATTTTTGCAAACTCAGCGTCTACTTTTTCCCACTTTTCTTGGTATTTTTTACCGTTTTTCTCGTTGTTTTTAATGTTGTGTTCCGCAATTTCTTTTAGCTGTATATGCAAGGCACGCATATAATCGGCTGTAAATTTAGGATGTTTCTTTTGGAACAAATAAACAGTTAATTGCGTGAGCGGAACGAAAAGCATTGAAGGCGTTTCATTCTTACCCAATTCGATGGCTTTCTCAAAAAATTCAATTGCGGTTTGAGAACTACCCCGAGCAGCATAAATATAATAGCCTTCCCAAGCTCTATCTTTAGCCGTTTCACCTAGACAAGCTGCCATTTCGTCGTACAAGCCCATCATTTTTTTAAGATGTGCTTCTTTTTTTTCTTTGTCTTTTTCGTCCTTAGCAAAGGTTTTATACATGATAATACCATTACTAAAATGCGTTGTTTTTGCAGGCAAAGGGATTTTTACCGTTGCAAATAGTTCTTCCCAAATCGGAAAGGCTTCTGCATACTTTTTCGTTTTATACAAATCTCTATAGAGAGCATGTTGTTGTTGGGCCGTCTCTTTCCCCTGAGGGTAAGCATCCCAAGACTCACATTGAGCAGAAGTTTGCCCTGTCATCAAAAGTGTAAGAGACAAGACTGAACCGAATTTTAAAAGAGCTTTCCATTTTTCTAACATAGTTATTCGTATTTTTTATTCTTAATTTAAGTTCTAGTTCTGATTAAACCCCAGAGATCTCATTTTATAAAAGTCCAAAAGCGTGCCATAATAATTAAAAATTGATTTAGAGTAAACTAAAATATTGTAGGTCAGGCTTTTAAAATATTGAGTTGAAGGGTACGTAAAAATAGCAAAAATTGGTGGAAACACCTAAAAGTTTTCCTAGCTAAGAAACGATTAAAACATAAAGGAATTAAAAAGGGGCTCTTCTAAATTTCGTTTGCGATTTCTAAGAAACAAGCGAGCGACTTCAATTATTTTAAAACAATTCTAGCTAGGGATGAATAGTTGGCGGGGAACGAACTATACTCCACTAGATGCAAGTAAGTCTTTTTTTGGTGGGTGAGAAATGCAA
>CACVAQ010000104.1 GCA_902727865.1 uncultured Aureispira sp.
TTACATCAATCATTAAAATAAACTTAGAAAATGAAATCATTTATCGCTACTATTCTATTAATGGCCGCTATGCTTGCGACTGCCAATGCTCAATTTCCAGATCATGTGAAGGTCTTAAAGGTAGAATTGAATCAAACGAAAACAATTACAGGAGATTTAGCCGAAGGCCGTTTTGTAGACTTGCGTTTTGGAATGCGTGGTTCTGTCAATTGTTTTACCGCAGATCAAAAAAGATATTTTAGCGGACACCATCGCCTAATTGCCTTTGAAGTTCCTGCAAATACGAAAGTATTGGTCGAAATGACAACCAACAGTGACATGAGTTTGTATGGATACATGATTGACGCCAAACGCTATGACGTTCCTCCTTATGTAGAAAACGTTAGTAAATCAGGCTGTAGTGCTAGCGTTAATCCAAAGGGAGCTTTAGAACGTATTATGATGAAAGCAGGCTCTACCAAAACGCATGTAGTCGTTGCGGTAACAGGCTTGGATGAAAACAGTACTGGAGAATTTACTTTAAAAGTAACGGCTCGTCCATAGTTGCCTAGTAACTCCTGTTAGGCAAAAGAACAAGTCTGCCGATAAAAGACCAGCGTTCATCTATCATTTGATCTGAATGTTTAATTTTTAATGTTGAATGCTTTATAGCATTACAAACATTAAAAATTCAGTATTTAACCTTAAAACAATACTTAAATAAGCAGCGACGCGTTTTTATAGCAACATAAAAAGCCCTTGCGTAACATCAGCTAATAAGATAGAATGTACTTGATTTTACGATGTAGAGCTGAAGGTTTAATTAAACCTTCAGCCCTACAAATTAAATCGTAGAAAAGTGCTCAAAAGTTGCGTCTAGGAGTTTAGGTAGCTTGAAGAAGCTTTAAATTTAATCCAAAGCATCGAGTACATCAGCGACATCTTGCCGAACCAATTCCTTTACTAAAATTTGTAATTCATTAAAATCTTCTTGAAGATAGGTTCGAGCAAAGACCCCATTTTTTAAATAACTAACCTTGTCACAACAATCCGTCAACGAGTGAATAATGTGAGAAGAAAGTAAAATTGAGCGTCCTTTTTTGCGTAAATAGTCTAGAATTTGAATGATTTTTTCATTGCTTTCAATATCGACTCCATTAAAGGGCTCATCTAGAATTAAAATGGGTCTATCTTGTGCTAAAACACCTATAAAAACCAATTTTTTCTTCATGCCTGTAGAATAGTTTTCCACCAATTGATTTAAGGGCAATTCAAAAATTTGATTCCAGTGATGCGGATCAAACGTAGGGTTTTGTTTGCCAATTAATTGAAGGTATTCGATTCCTTTCATGTAAGGGTAGAAGTAAGTATGGGTTTGCATGAAGGAAATGTGATCGCTGTTGACCCATTCATTTTGATACAAACACTCGCCGCTATCTATAGATTTTAGCCCACAAATACTATTAAAAAAAGTACTTTTACCAGCGCCATTCATGCCTAATATGCCATGAATTTCTCCCGCTTTAAACTCGATGTTCAAGGCATTTAGAATACGGTCTTTCTGATAAGAAACGGTTAAATTTTTAATGTTAAGCATAGTGATAGATTAAGTTTTCTTTGGCTTTTTTCCAAAAATGAAAGAGCATGAAAATAGGAATGGGCCACAAAAAAGGAAGTGCCCAGCAAGCCACAAAAAAAGCTAATGGCAAACTGTTGTATACTTTATGTTTGTGGAAACTATAGGTTTTATATTTCATGGCAATTGAAAAAACAAGGATCAATTGAGCTATGATGGTTACAATCGCTAAAACGCCTAAATAGATCGGTTGAGGATTAAAAAAGATAAAAAGTAAGTAGTGCGGAAGCAGCCCTATATTGAATAATTTTAGACTTCCTATCGTCTTTTTTTGTAATAATTTCTTGTCGTGATTCACGGCTAATAATAAATCTTTGTTCTCAAAAAATTGGAAAAAAGTAGTTGCAGCACAAGCCATTAAAAAAACAAAAATTGGTGTTGTAATAGGATAAAAACTCAAACCTAGCCCTAACAAATAGCATAGGCTAAACGACCAAGTACTTTTTCGCAAACCCGTTCGCCACTCAAAAATCTCTATCGGAATCCATTCCAACCAAAAGAAGTGAATCCTTTTTTTGTTAACTCCCTTGTGATAAGGTGGCTTTATTACTGCTAAAAGACAAAGCCCAATGCTTAAAGTAAGTAAGTTTTGCCATTTGGCCCAAAAAATAAAACAGGCCATAAAAGGACTACAAAGGATCCAATAGTCTAAACAAAAAACAATAAAAATGGGAAGGGACAATTGCTCCAAAAAAAAGCGATCTTTTCGATTCCAATGACTTCCCGCTAAAATGATAAGCAAACAAATGGCAACACTATAGGGCTGACTTGTTAAGATGAATTGAAGGAGCCCCAATACCGCTATAAACAATATTGGCGTAAGAAGGATTAGGTGTCCAAGACCAATATCTTTTAGTATTCTGAAAATTTGCTTTGCCCTAAAGCCAAGGTATTGAGAAAGCGTTGTTAGCATATAATAAAGGGTTGTTTTGTAAATGAACAAAAATAATTAACACTAAAATAGGGCATCTTTTGTCCATCTACTTACTTGTTCTGAGGAATGTATACAAGAAAGGAAGACTTCTTTAGAGCAAGATCATTTTAACATAACTTAACTATGTTTTTAGTTGAAAGGGGCTAATTCATCGACGAATACACCAAAACAGGAAAGTTTAACATCTAATATTATGAATAGTCAAAGCCCCAAAGAGGTTCACTTAAAACCACTACTACATGATATTTATATCCATAAATAAACACTTACTAAGCTGTTTGCTCTTGTCATTTGTTTTGTTTAACGCTTCTTTTGCACAAGAAAAGTTAGAACAAAAGTTAACTAGTTTTAATAGAATCGTAGGGCAAGAGAAAGTCTATGTTCAAACCGATAGAACTTTTTATAAACTGGGGCAAAGTATTTGGTTTTCTGTTTATATATTGGACGAAACCTTATTGCTTTCAAAGAAAAGCAGGTTCGTTCGAGTGGAATTGATTGACCCATCAGGGGCGGTACAACAAAGTATTTTATTAGCGTCCGACAGTACAAACCTTGTGGCAGGAGATTTTTTGATTGATGAAAAAAAGCGAGGAGGCTGGTATACATTGAGGGTGCATACGGATTGGATGGAAAAGACGACGCAAGCCTATTTTGAAAAATCCATTAACATACAATCCGTCGTTTATTCCAATCTATTGATGGAGTTGGATTTTGAACGAGAAAGCTATGGTGCTGGAAGTACTGTTCGAGCAAGTTTGGCGCTCAAAAACTTAAGTAACGAAGCGATTCAAACTAAAAAAATTAATTATACCATTATTCTAGACGGAAAGCCGATTGCAAGGGAAACAACCCAAACCGATGTAGAAGGAAAGGCATTGGTTGAATTTAGATTACCAAACGTCTTAAAAAGTGCCGATGGTTTGATTAATATTAAGCTAAAATATCAAGAAATCGTAGAGTCCATCAGCCGAAGTATTCCGATTGTACTCAACCAAGTAGATTTGCAGTTGTTGCCAGAAGGCGGAAACTATGTGCCTGGACTCGCTCAAAAGGTCGCTTTTATCGCAAAAGATGAGTTTGGTGCGCCCGTAGATGTTGAAGGCATTGTGCGTTTAGGAGAAGATACGGTGCGTCTGTTCAGAAGTTACCACCAAGGCATGGGAAGCTTTGATTTTACCCCGAAAGAAACAACGAAAGCTTATACCATTCAGATTACAGAACCCGCAGGAATGCGATCAGAGTTGCCTTTTGATTGGACCTCTCAAAAAGGAAATTTATCTTTAAATCTATTAGAACAAGATCAAAAAGGATTGACGGTGAACCTTTTGGCAGCCGAAGAAAAAGAAGTATCGCTTTGTGTACAAATGCAAGGAACCTTACCTTTTTACCATCGTTTTAAAACTAAACAAGGGAATAATAAGGTATACATTCCAACAGATTCCTTACCCATTGGGATCGCACAGGTAACGGTCTTTGATGCTAATTTACAAGCCCAAACAGAACGTTTGGTTTTTGTGAATCAACACAAGCAACTTTATATTAAGGTGACAACCAATAAAACATCCTATCAGCCAAAAGAGGAAGTGGTCTTAGGTTTGGAGGTTCGAGATCAGGACTCGATGCCTGTTCAAGGCAATTTTTCATTAGCAGTGGTCGATGAAAAAAACTTGAGCTTGGCAGACGACAAGCAACACCATATCTTGTCTCAAATCTTGTTAGGTGCCGATTTGAAAGGTGAAATCTATGAGCCTAGTTTCTATTTTGACCCCAAAGAACCGAAAGCAGATACGGCTTTGGATTATGTCCTATTGACCCACGGTTGGCGTCGGTTTGAATGGCAAGATTTGGTGGAAAAAGAAGCGATAGATTGGCAAAAAAGCATTAAGGAATTAAAAGAAAAGTGCTTTATAAAAGGCTTGGCAACGGTCAACGAGATTCCTTTGAGAAATCAATTGGTCTTGTTTGGTCACAGCCCTAAAGAAAATGCGTTTTCGCCTAAAAAGCGAGCGATAACATGGACAAGAACCGATGATAAAGGGGCTTTTATGCTAGAAAAAGAATTGCTTACCTTTCCAAGCTATTTGAGTTCTAATTATAGAGGGGCCTGGTCTTCTGCCTTTCTTGGACAAGCCGCAACAGGTGTTTATACCAGTAAGTTGATTGAAAATGAGCGAAGAACGCCTTACGCTTCTAGTACAAATTCCGACGATTACGAGTCTCTTTATGGGAATGGTAGTTATTATCGTCGAAATTCAAGTAACAGTAGTTATTATAAAGATAGGGCACCGTCGGTAGATGTTTTTTATAGTAATTCTACTTGGCAAGGCTCTCGGCATCAGCATAAGGCTGGAGTAGCGACTAAAGGCGTGTTAAGGGGAAATGTCTATGATTCAGAGGAAGGCTTATCGTATGCTACTGTTGTTCTAACGCAAGATGATTTGATTATTCATAGCATGGAAACGGATATGGAGGGCAATTATCGGTTTGATGGCGTCAATCCTGGAACGTATACGATTACGGTGATGTATATAGGTTATGAAAGCTATAGTACTACCTTGACATTAGGGACCAATCGAGGGGATGATGTTTCTGTTTATATCGCTACCGCAACTTTGTTAGATGCAATTGTTGATGCAGATGGAAACCGAGGTGTTGTTACGGTGACGGCCTCCACTTATTCGCTTGATGCGATGAGTGTGGGCTCATTGGCAAGTTTGAGTCGAAATAGCCTTGCGGGAAGTCTAAGTAGAAGTTTTTCGGCTATGGCTCGTCACAAAAAAACGACATTAAGCGCCGTTAAAAGTACGAATAATGTCACTCAAAGAGGCATTACAAAACCTCAACCCGTAAAGTATAGGAGTAATTTAGGAGGGGGAAGTTATGGCCCTTCCAATCGCTATCATTTTTTGGATGAGCAAATGGATTGGAACATCAGTAGCAGCATTCGTTTTGAGGTAACAGAAGTCAAAGCATTAACTTATTATAAGGCAAGAGTGTTTGCTAGTTTTAAGGCCTATAAGAATCGCTATCAAGATGATTTTGACGAAACGGTTTATTGGAATCCTTCTATTCAAACCAATGCAGAAGGCAAGGCAAATTTGGCTTTTTTAAATTCGGATGCGACTAGTACCTTTCGCATTGTGGTGGAGGGGCAAGGAAAGGGAAGTATCGGGCGACAAGAACAAGTGTATGTGACCAAGGAGGAACTTGAGCTTCATGCCAAACTTCCGTCTTTGATTACTGTTGGGGATACTTTAATGATTCCTATTGTGATTAAAAATAATACGACAAAAGACTTAAAAGGGAGCTTGAAAGTAGAATTGAACTCTAGACAAAACTTGATTGGAATCTATCATTTAAAAATTCCAGCAGAAGGCTATTTGACACAAGAAATTCCTTTAGTAGTAAGTAAACACAGTCCAAAAGAAAGTCAGGTTATGCTTTCTTTTAGCTGCAAGGGACACAACGAACATTCAAAGCATCGTTTGAAGGTGCTAAAGAAAGGCTTTCCAAAGGAATACGGAATGAGTAGTACGGCTGCTTTGGTGCAAAAAACGATTCAAATTGATGCCCCCCTGAAAGGAAGCTTGGAGGCTAGGTTTTATGCTGCAACCAATCCTTTGCATGGCTTGTCAGAATCTATTTTGGGAATTGTTCGGGTTCCTAGTGGTTGTTTTGAGCAGGTTTCTGCCAAAAACTATCCAAATGTTTTGGCCTTGCAATACATGGATGCGATGGGTATTAAAGCGATCGAGCAACGGGCAGAGATTTTAGGCTATTTGAAATTGGGCTATGATAAATTGGTGGCTTATGAAACGGATTTGGGGGGCTTTGAATGGTATGGAGATACGCCGCCGCATTTGGGCTTGACGGCACATGGCTTGTTGCAATTTCATGAAATGCAGTCTGTTTATGATGGGGTTGATGCAAACATGATGGAACGAGTGACGCAATGGATTTTGGACACTAGAGATGGAAAAGGAGACTTTATACAAGAAGGCGGGCAATATGGATTTTCTAGCAAAAATAAAGCAATCACCAGAGCGTATGTCTTGTATGCCTTGAGTGTGGTCAATGCTCTGGGGGTAGAAAAAGAGCTGGAAGCGGCCACAAAAGAGGTTTTAGAAAGTAAAGATTTATACCGTTTGGGTTTATTAAGTTTGAGTCATTGGAATTATAAGAATAAACGAAGGGCTAGAGAATTATTGGCTATTTTGCAAGCAGAATTAACGTCTAAAAGCCTAAAGTACATTACCGCAGAATCGTCAATTACTAATTCTAGAGGAAGGTCTTTGAATATCGAAGTTTTATCTATTGCTACTTTTGCACTATTAAAAATAAAGTCTCGTAGCACCTTGTCAGAAGCTTGTCGAGAACATATTTTGAGTCAACGAAAAGGCGGTGTGTTTGGCAATACCCAAGGGACGATTTGGGCTTTGAAGGCATTGGTTGAATACGAAAAAAAGTATCCTAGAAAACAAATTGCAGGAGAATATGCCCTCAAAATAAATGGAAAAACAGTAAAGACGATTCTTTATAATAAAGAGATCAATGGACCGATCAATTTAGATGATTTAGCGCCCTATTTTAAAGAAGGAAAAAATACAGTTGAAATCTCGTGTAAGGTGAAAAAAGGGCTCGTACCGCCTTATAGCTTGGATGTTAACTGGAGGGCATTATTGCCCCAAAAAGATACGGCTTGTGTGGTGGAAATTACCACTAAAATAGCCTCGCAGAATCCCTCTATTGGAGAAACGGTTCGTTTAACGGCACAGCTCAAAAATAAAAGCAATCAAGCGCAAGCTTCCACAGTCGCTTTAATTGGCATTCCTACAGGCTTGAGCTTGCAAGCTTGGCAAATTAAAGCCTTACAAGCTCAGAAAAAAGTAGATTACATCGAATTGATGGACGAGTATGTAGTTTTGCATTATCGGGATTTGGAACCGAATGAGGTGCATACGATTCACTTGGATTTGAAGACGGAATTTGTGGGTTTTTCTCAAGCATCTTCGAGTTGTGCTTATTTGTATTATCACAATGAATTAAAGGATTGGAGTGCGGGGGCTTTTTTGGAAATTTTGCCTTGATGCTTTTTGTTCTGTAAATTGATATTGGAGTCTGAAGTCAAACTTTAGAAAAGGCTATTTTTGTAATTTAGGGCGAAAGCTAGAGTGCTCAACGTCTCTTTTTTATAATTAGTATAATTAGTAGCTTTTTTTTTATGAAATATAGCCTAT
>CACVAQ010000105.1:0-3635 GCA_902727865.1 uncultured Aureispira sp.
TAAATAAAGATTTACTATCTGATGTTAAGCTACTGTACTTCGCCTTAAGCAGCCTAATTAGTTTTATGCCTAACATCAGTTACTGTCTAATAATTTGTATCTTTGTGACAAAGATACAAAACATGAAAAATAAATTATATACAGGGCTTGGTTTATCAATCCTCTTATTTTGTGTACTAATGAGTTCTTGTAATTCAAGTAAGAACATTGTGGTTACAAAATGGTACCCTTCCGATTCTACTATCGTGGTGGATGGAAATTTGGATGAATGGGAACGCCCACTAAAAGAGTCTCCAGGATATACGGGTGTTCAGTATAATACAGGAAATGACGGAGAGAATTTTTACCTATGTATTCGAATCAATGACAAAACGATTCAGCGCAAAATTATGGGCTTGGGCTTATCTATCTATTTAGATACGCTAGGCAAACGTAAAGAAAAAATAGGGATTGGCTACCCTTTGGCTTTAAGCCAAAAACAAATTGAAACGATTTCCTTTGAAGCTTCTAGAGGAAATGGTTTTAAAATAAATGATCGAGCTTTGGATGAAGCTTATGCAAATGTTTGCCAAGAATTTGAATTGATTGGCTTTATAGAGGAAGACCCAACGGAAGTTATCCGAGTCAGCAACCTAGCTTCAAAAGACCTAAAAACAGCGATGGGTTTTGACCACGTTGGAGCGATGTTGTGTGAATTTAAAATTCCATTAGAACAATTGTACTCAGGGAAAATTCAGTACAACGAGGTTCTTAGCATTGGAATAAAAGTAAACCAACCTGCGCCAGATGCTGCCAACGATCCTGGGCTGTTTGATGATAACACCAGTAATAGTATTACAAGAAATAATCAAACGCAGAATCCTCTATTGCAAGGGGGGAATCCAGGAGGAGGAATACAACAACCTAACAGAACCTCCAATTCCAACATAACAGGTATTTGGACAACAGTACAATTGAGCCAACCTAAGTAAGTCATTACAGAGACTAATATTTTGAATAGGTATTCGTTTTTTCGGCAAAAAATTGTAACTTTGCACGCGCTAATACGCACCAAAAAATCAATAGTTAAATTGCAGTTGTTTGGTACGAATGCTTCGTAGAATTTTTAGTTTTTTATACCCAAAAAGATAAAAATAATTTTGTATAGGCTTGATTTCTATTTAATTAGAAGTTGTAATAGGGAGTCGTTCTCTTGCTAATAATCAAATGAATATAATTTCTTCACGAAGTACTATTTGTATTCATACTCGCATAAAATCAGAAAAACATGGAAGCTAATAAATCAAAAATTATCTATACTAAAACAGACGAAGCTCCTTTTTTGGCAACGTTCTCGTTTTTACCAATTATCAAGACCTTTACAAATGCTGCTGGAATTGAGGTTGAATTGAGTGACATTTCTCTGGCTGGCAGATTAATCGCTAATTTTTCTGATTTTTTGACGGAAGAGCAACAAATTCCAGATGCACTAGCAGAATTGGGCGCATTGGTTTTGAAAGCAGAAGCAAACGTGATCAAATTACCAAACATTAGTGCTTCTGTCCCTCAGCTAAAAGCTGCGATCAAAGAATTGCAAGGCGCTGGATATGCTTTGCCAGATTATCCAGAAGACCCGACTACAGACGAAGAAAAATCAATCGAAAAAAGATACAACAAGATTAAAGGTTCTGCCGTAAATCCTGTTTTGAGAGAAGGGAACTCTGACCGTAGAGCACCAAAGCCAGTTAAGAAATATGCTAAAAACAATCCTCATTCAATGGGCGCTTGGTCAGCAGATTCTAAAACACACGTTTCGACGATGGATGGTGGTGATTTCCGTGCCAATGAGAAATCAGTAACCTTAGCAGCAGCAACCGATGTTCGCATCGAGCATGTTGCTACAGACGGAACGGTTACGACTCTAAAAGCTGCTTTTCCTATTTTGGAAGGCGAAGTAATTGACGGTACAATGCTAAGTAAAAAAGCATTGATGACGTTTTTGGAAGCACAAATTGCAGATGCAAAAGCACAAGGTGTTTTGTTTTCTTTGCACATGAAAGCAACTATGATGAAGGTTTCTGACCCCATCATTTTTGGACATGGTGTTAAAGTATTCTTCAAAAACGTCTTTACAAAACACGCTGCTGTCTTAGAAGAGTTGGGAGTTGACGTAAACAATGGATTTGGAGATTTATTGAACAAAATCCAAACCTTACCAGCAGATCAAAAAGCAGCGATTGAAGCAGATATTCAAGCAGCTTATGATAATGGACCAGACCTTGCTATGGTTGATTCTGACAAAGGAATTACCAATTTAAATGTACCAAGTGATGTAATTATTGATGCGTCTATGCCTGCAATGATTCGTACTTCTGGTCAAATGTGGAACAAAGAAGGCAAGCAACAAGATACGAAAGCGGTTATTCCAGACAGTAGTTATGCTGGTATGTACCAAGTGGTTGTTGATTTCTGTAAAGAAAATGGTGCTTTTGACCCAACAACAATGGGAACGGTTCCTAATGTAGGTTTGATGGCTCAAAAAGCAGAAGAATACGGTTCGCACGACAAAACATTTGAACTTGCAGCAGCAGGGACGGTACGTGTAGTCGATGCGAATGGAAATACCTTGATTGAGCATGCTGTTGAGGCGGGCGATATCTGGAGAATGTGTCAAGTGAAAGATGCACCAATCCAAGACTGGGTAAAATTAGCCGTTACTAGAGCTAGAGCTTCTCAAACGCCTGCTATTTTCTGGTTGGATGAGAACAGAGCGCATGATGCTGAGTTAATCAAAAAAGTAAATACATATCTAAAAGACCACGATACTGCTGGTTTGGACATTCACATTATGTCTCCAATGGATGCTATGGCATTTTCTCTAAAACGCATCAAAGCGGGAGAAGATACTATTTCTGTTACAGGTAATGTGTTGCGTGATTATAATACCGATTTATTCCCTATTCTAGAATTGGGAACTTCTGCAAAAATGTTATCTATCGTTCCTTTGATGAACGGTGGTGGCTTATTTGAAACAGGTGCAGGTGGATCGGCTCCAAAACATGTACAACAATTTAACAAAGAAAATCACTTGCGTTGGGATTCTTTGGGCGAGTTCTTGGCATTGGCTGTTTCTTTAGAGCATTTAGGAAATACCTTTAATAATGATAAAGCATTGGTTTTAGCGGAAGCATTGGATCAAGCAACAGAGAAATTACTACTCAATAGAAAATCTCCTTCTCGTAAAGTAAACGAATTGGACAATAGAGGAAGTCATTTCTACTTGGCTCTATTTTGGGCAGAAGCTGTGGCAAGTCAAGATGCAGATGCGGAATTAAAAACTAGCTTTGCGAAGTTGGCAAAGGATTTAGCGAGTAATGAAGCAAAAATTGTTGAAGAATTGAACAATGCACAAGGTGTTGCAATGGAAGTCGATGGTTATTACTATCCAAATGAAGAAAAAGTAGCAAAGGCAATGCGCCCAAGTCCTACTTTGAATGCGATCATAGATAATGCCTAAACAGGATTTAAAATAGCGTATCATTAAATATAATACTTCGTGGGATTTTTAGTTTTTTACCAAAAAACATAAAAACCATTTTATATTAGTTTGATTATCAATAATTTAGTTAAACTAATAATTCAAAGCTATCTTATTG
>CACVAQ010000105.1:3735-7781 GCA_902727865.1 uncultured Aureispira sp.
TCCACGAAGTAATGTAAATACGGAAATTATAAAAAAGCTACCTCAAAATTTTGAGGTAGCTTTTTCTATGTAGCCTAAAAGCGAGCCTTAAATAAAGGCTTTAGAGCTAAAGGATTGATTTTGTGGTTGAAATGTCTTACCTTTTAAAAAAAACACACATACATCATTGAAAGTCAAATGTGTTAAAAGTGAAAAATTAACAATTAGCTAATACTAGACAGGTACAAACCTGTGTTTAAAAGCTTACTTTTGTTCTTCTAAATGATCGTTCTCCTATTTTACTGAAAATCGTTGTTAAACATGAAAGCAAAATTACACCACTTCATTTTATTATTGTGTCTAGTTACTTCTACTTTGCAGGCACAAATTTTAACAGAGCCCTTTGATAATGATCTTCAAATCGTAAAGTCACATCAATTTTTTACGGATGGAGCTAGCGATTATTTTGGGATTTTTGACCCGACAGGAGTTGCCCATGACTTTGATGGCTTTCCAACACCACCTGGTGGAGTCCCTAATTATACAGGCAATACAGGGCTTTATTTGATTGGAGAAGATTTGGATGGAGGACCTGATCCTTCAACACAGACCTTGACTTGGTCAGGGCTAAACATTAATGGATTTGTAGGTTTAGAGCTTTCTGTAGATTTGGCAGCAGATTTAGGTGGTTTTGATGTAGCAGATCAAATTACCTTTGAAGCGAACATTGACGGAGCGGGTTTTAATGTCATTACGCAATTTAATGGTTCTGCAACAAATGGGGTTGCAACAGACGGAACGACTAATTTAAGTCTTGCCTTTCAAACGATTACAAACACGATCGCAGGAACAGGTAATTTACTAGATTTAAGGTTAACGGTTACGGCAACGGCTGGTAATGAAGAATTTGCTATTGATAATGTGCTTATAACAGGAACGCCTATTGTCGTCTGTCCACATACGATTGCAAATATAAGCCCTCGTTCTGGACCTGTTGGTACAGAAGTAACAATTCGAGGAACAGGCTTTACAGCGAGTTCCTCCGTAACATTTAATGGAATTACCGCAAGTACTGTTCAATTTATAGACGCAACAACGATCATTGCAACGGTTCCTGCTGGACCAACAACAGGGGCAATTGTGGTGACAGAAGCCACTTGTGATGTCACTTCAGGAGCAGGATATACTTTATTAGAGCAGAGTGGTTCTTGTAGTGCGGTTCTTAGTGGACTTATTATCAGTGAAGTATTTGACAATACGTCAGGTTCTCTAGGATACATTGAAATCTATAATGGAACAGGCGCAACGATAGATTTGACGGATTATCACATTGATCGTTATGGAACCTTAGCGGCTGCTGCAAGTACGCATACGTATAATTTCCCAGCAACAGGAGTTGGTTCTTCTATCGCAGATGGAGAAGTCTTGGTTGGACGTATAAATAGTGGTGGATCTGGTCTTGAAGATTTTGATTTTGGACTAACAGTAGCTGGTTTTAATGCCGATGATCGGTTGGAATTAATTTTTACTTCAACAGGCACCGTCGTAGATGACTTCGAAGATGCTGTCGTTGGAGCGATTGGTTATTTGTATAGAAGAAGCAATACCGTAACAGGGCCCAACCCAAACTTTACGGCCTCGGAATGGACGACAGGAACGGCTGGTGATGCGTCTGACTTAGGATTCTTTAACGCATTAGGAGGAAGTCCTACCCTTAGCGCACAGCCAACAGATGTAAGCGGTTGTGCGATTACACTTTCAGTTCTTGCTACTGCTGGTAATGGTGGTGCATTGACTTATCAATGGTTTTTTAATGAAAGTGATGGGAGTACGATTGGTTGGACTGCTGTAAGTGGCGCGGCTTTTCCTGGAACACTCGTATCGGGAGCAGCAACAGACGCATTATCTATTACTGGAAATCTGAGTGCCTATGATAATTATCAATTTTATTGTCAAGTAACCGAAAATGGTTCTTGTCATATCTTAACAGAAGCCGCACAGTTTAGATTGACCACAGATCGGTTTTTCCGTAGTGCTGGTACAGGAAATTGGACGAATGTAAATATTTGGGAAATGGCAACCTCGGCAGCGGGACCTTGGTCTTCAACTTGTATGTATCCCTTATTTGACAATAGTGATTATATACACATTCGAAGTGGCGATGTTGTTACTGTGAATCAGGATATTGTGGTCGATCATGTTGTGATTGAAGCAGGCGGAACGGTTTCTATTCGCAACAGCGAGCTGTTTATTATTAATAATGGAACAGGAATAGATTTGAATGTAGAAGGAACATTGATTGATAATGGAAATGGAAATGGAAATGGGATTAATTTGACGGCTAATTCAGGGACCTGGATTTTAGCGCCTAATGGAGAAATTATAAAAACAGGAACAAGTTCTGTTGCTCAATATAGAGATAGTTATGAAGGTGGCATTGCGAATATTCCAGCTACGGCAGATTGGAGATATCGTCACAATACCAACAGCGGTTTAGTGGCCGTTATTTCTGTCAATATGTTTTATCCTAATTTATATATAGAGTCTACGAATGGTGGACATAATTTCACGAATGCTTCGGAAGTATTTCGAGGAATTAATGGCTTTATGACCATAAAAGGAAATATGTATATCGGAAATACAGGGACAGGAGCGGTACAAATTTTTAATAATAATATCAATGCTGGAGCTATAGACGTTTTAGGTGATTTGATTATTGGTGGTAATGGTAGTGTTGGAATTTCTAAATTTGAGAATAACATCAGTGGAGGCGTCGGAACGGGAATCGAAGTACATGGCGATTTGCTGCTTCATACGGATGGAGTATTAGATTTCGAGGATGGCACCGCAGCGACGGATGGAGTGGTGCGTTTGCATGGTAATTGGATCAATTTAAACACTGGAAACGGATTTGACGAAGGACAAAGTACGGTTGAATTTGTGGGAACAAGCAATCAAACCATTGACAAAGCAACGACGAGTGAAACATTTTATAATGTGGTTGTTAATAAAGCAAGTGGAACGCTTCAAAACAATGCTAGCAATATGGTCATTGAAAACGATATGACGTTTACCAATGGAATTGTCTTGACTACTGCGACTTCTTACTTATTGTTTGAGCCCGCAGCAACGGCAACCAATGCCTTTACGTTTAGTCACGTAGATGGTCCTGTTATCAAAGAAACAAATCTAGGTTCTTTGACGACCTTTACTTATCCAACAGGAGATAATGGCGTTTATGGAGCGATCGGAATTGAAACTAGATTCAATCTAGGCGTATCCTATGTGGCAGAATATTTCTCAACAGGTTTTGGTACCTATAATGTGAATGGGGCAGAGTTGGGGCATGTCAGTTCTTTGGAATATTGGATGTTGGACGAATTGGTGGGTGGTTCTGTCGAAAACTTGAAAGTTACCTTACATTGGGGCGCGCACAGCCTTATTAGTTCACCTTCAGCTGTTCGAGTAGCGCATTTTTATACAGAGGCTCCAAGTCTTGTCAATCAATGGGAAGCCGAAGGGGCGAGTCCTGTATTTACAGGAACGATTTTGTCGGGAACGGTCACCTCAGATTATGTGACTTCATTTAGCCCATTTACGTTGGGAGATACTCTGAACCTAATTTTATTGCCTTTAGAAATGCTTCGTTTTGAGGCAACAAAAGTAGACCGTACAGGGCTTTTAGAATGGGAGGTAGCCAATGAGCAAACAGGAGATCGTTATTGTTTAGAGCGCAGTGCGGATGCACAAGACTTTGAAACTTTAGCTTGTTTTGAGGCCACTAGTAATCAGGCAATTGCTTTGTATCGTCATATAGACGAAAGCCCTTTTGTTGGATACAATTATTACAGAATCCACCAAGTTGATTATACTGGAGCGTCTAGTTATAGTATTACAAAAGCCTTAGAATTTAAAAACGATCATGCTTCAATCTTGGTTTACCCCAATCCTGCTAAAGGTCAATTAACCTTGGAATTGCCGATCTTGATGAAGGGCGTTTATGAAGTGAAAGTGGTGGATGCCTTGGGACGTATTTTAATTGCATCTACAATAGAAGAAGGACAAAA
>CACVAQ010000106.1 GCA_902727865.1 uncultured Aureispira sp.
TACTTAAAAAAGCTTTACCAAGCTGATTTTTTTATTTCTATTACTGTATTTTTATTTTGATCTTCCTTATAACGAACAACTAACTTCATTTCTAAATCCAAGAGAACCGCCACTTCTAAACTAACTTCGAACTCCAACACGACTTCCATCTCATTTTCCATCTTCACTTTCACATAACCATTCTCGTCCTGTGCATCAATATCTAAGTACGTCACCTCTCCATGAAAAAGTCGCAATTCCTTATCAATAACCATATCTACAGGCGCTTGATACAAAACCTGTTGCTGCATCGCTCTAGTTTTATTCGCCATGCTTTGTGCATCTAAATCGTAAAAAATTTCAGGAACTTGCTGTTGTTGGCACCCTGTTATTATAATCAATAATACTACATAATAGAAATACTTCATAAACTAGTGGATCTTTTTTTATAAATTCAAATTAAGTGCTTTGTAACATCAATTTTCAACAAGATTCTCTGTAAAAAAGCTCAGATTTTTTGTAATAGCATCGCAATGTTACCGAACTATTGGTGTATGTTTTTTAGTCTTATATATATTAGCAAAAAAAAGACCATTTTAGCATTTTATCTTTCTCTTTTTTATAAAAAAAGGAACTATTCTTTTTTTTTTGCTGTTTGAGGCATGTTAGCCCTAGCCCTACATCCTTTTGCTTGCCATTTAGAGCTTATTTTAATAGAATTTAATCATGCAAAAATTTTACCAACTTTGGGCTGTTTTGGATAAGTGGAAGCCTTGGTATTTAATTGCGGGCGTACTTTTAACCTTTTCTTCTTTGGTGAGAATGTTAGAGCCCAAAATTATACAAATAGCTGTTGATGGAGTCGTAAAATTCTTTGCTACTCCCAAGAACAAGGCTCCTGACTGGATTGTTCGTCAATTTTATAAAGTACTGCCATCCATTGAGTCCAACAACTTAACTTGGGTCTTATTTTGTATTGGGGTCTTATTAGTATGCATTGTTAGCCTAAAAGCAATGACATCGTTCACCGCTAATATATTGGTTGCCAACAACACAGAAAAAGCCATTAAGCATTTTAGAGACAATTTGTTTGCCCATATCCAAACACTCTCTCTGTCTCAAATGAGTCAAATACCAACTGGGGAACTGATTCAAAGATGTACGGGAGATATTGGAACCATCAAAAAATTTATTGGTAGTCAAATATCGGAATTGATTCGCTTGGCTGCGCTTGCTATAGGCGCTTTTGCCATGATGTGGTTCGTGCATCCTACTTATGCCTTTATTTCTATCCTTCTATTTTTCCCTATTTTATTAACCTCTTATTTTTTCTTTAAAAAAGAGCAATTTGTTTGGGAGGAGCATGAGCAGGAGCAAGATAAATTAACCGCAATTATTCAAGAAAACTTATCGGGGATTCGAGTCGTCAAAGCCTTTGCAGAAGAAGAAAACGAAACCCTTCGCTTTGCAGCACAAAACGAAGCAAAACGAACGATTGGTGTTCGACACATTGATTTACACATGGTTTTTTGGCCCTTGTCAGATTGGTTGGTGAACCTCCAAATTGCCTTGTCTCTTTTTGCGGGAGGCTATTATTCTTTGTTGGGAGAAATTACGGTTGGAGAGTACGCTAGTTTTTTTACTTATGCCATTATGGTAACTTGGCCGATGCGTAATTTGGGTAAAATTGTCTCTCAATTGGGCATGGCTGGGGTTGCGATGGAGCGCATCACTCAAATATTAGACGCAGAAGTAGAGGAGTACGATCCTACAAACACGCCTGTCCTTACAGAACCTTTGGGAGCCATTGAATTTAAAAACGTTTGGTTTGCCTATCCTGAAAACCCAATAAAAAGAAATGCTAAAAATGCTTCTTGGACTTCAGACAGGACAACTCAAACAACAACAAATAAAAAATGGGCCTTGCGAGACGTTAGTTTTAAAATTAAGCAAGGCGATCAACTTGCCATTATGGGCCCTACTGGTGCAGGAAAATCAACTTTAATTGCGCTACTATTGCGTTTTTACGAACCTGACAAAGGAAGTATTTGGATGAATGGAAAGCCTTTGGATACCTACGATAAGTTATTCTTGCGACATCATGTAGGCCTTGTTTTACAAAAGCCGTTTTTGTTTTCTACTAGTATTCTAGCCAATATTGCTTATGCTCGTAATAATTTGGATGGAAATCTACAATTAGCATCACAAACTGCGACTTCTTCTGAAGCAATCATAGCGGCTGCAAAAGATGCCTGTGTGACTGATTTTATCGACAAAATGAGTGCTGGATATGATACCTTAGTTGGCGAAAAAGGAGTCACCTTATCTGGTGGGCAAAAACAACGGGTTGCCTTGGCAAGAACGCTTTTGAGTACGCCTCAAATTCTGATACTAGACGATGCCACCTCAGCAGTAGATACCGAAACTGAGTTTAAAATCCAGCAGGCACTCCATCGAAGAATGGAAGGGAAAACAACGCTTATCATTTCGCATCGGTTAACCTCTGTGCAGCATGCCGACCAAATTTTAATTTTAAAAGAGGGGGCTGTTTTGGAGTTTGGTGACCATGCTACCTTATTAAAAAATAAGCTTTTCTACAAAGAGGTTTTTGACATACAATCTAGTATCAAAGATTCTATTCAAGAGTAAGGTTTATAGTGCATCTTGTACGATAAATCGGCTTGTATGTTTTTTCATTTTTTTGTTAATTATCGTACAGAAACTCTCCAAAACTTCCAAAAACAAGTCATATACAAATAAAGCGATATTGTCATTGATATAATTCAGCTTGTATATTTTAAAAAAAAACGTATATTTACGTGCATGAAACAAGACATACTTCACATTGCTATAGAAAAATTATACGAACACTCTAAGTTTTGCTTAGAGGTAATTAGTTTACATCATAATTCCAAGAATCAGGCATATGATGGTATGCTAAAATTTGGAGATAACTTAACTAAAACTGACTTTATGTTTAAAGTCAAGAAAAGGCTTACGTTGTCAAAAATACCTGAAATTAATACGACTGACACAAAGAACACTATTCTAATTGCTGACTACATCCCAAAAGCTGTAAAAAAACACCTAAAAGAAAAAAATCAGTCTTATTTAGATGCAGCAGGTAATGCCTTTATTACAGACCAACAAGCATTATTTATCTATATCGAAACCAATAAGGCTTCACCTATTTTTGCTAAAAAATCCAATAGAGCTTTTTCTAAATCTGGGCTCAAAATGATTTATCAAATACTAGTTGATCCCCATATTCTAAATAAGCCTTATAGATATATTGGGGAAGCATCACAGGTTTCTACAGACACCGTTAGACATGTATTAAAAGATTTACTAAGAGATAAATACATTGTCAAGGTTAATGAAAAAAAGTTTAAATTAATAAACAAAGAAGGCTTATTACAAGAGTGGACAACCTACTTCAATAAAATATTAAGACCGAAATTAAACCAACGCAATTTCACCCCTATCTCTAAAAATATTCGATCAAGTATTTCCTCTGCAAACGTTTCTATTGGAGGAGAACTAGCCGCAGAATATTTATCCAGTTATCTTATTGCTGAAAGTGTGCTAATTTATACCAATAAATCCTTTTTTGAACTTGCTAAAAATTCTGAATGGATCCCTGCTACAGATGGTAAAATTACGTTGATTGAACAATTTTGGACAGAAAAAGAAGCCCCCCAAAAGACTGTGAATTCAATTTTAATTTATGCAGACTTATTGAACAATCCTACTCCTCGTAACTTAGAAACAGCTGAAATAATTTATAATAAATATGTCAAACCTACTTTATAATTCCTTACAAAATCCTCATTTAAAAGACATTGTTCATGACCTCCAAAAAGCAGCTTCTGAATTGGAAATTGATTTTTTGGTGTCGGAGCACTTGCACGTAATGTTTGGTATCTTTCAAATAATGAACAAGCAAGGGGAACTAAAGATGTTGACTTTGGGGTTTACATTCCAAGTACAAAAACATATACTCAATTAAAAGACAAACTAGTCAAAGACTATTCCTACACCATAGTTTCAACGAATGATTTTTGTTTAATGTCCCCCTATGGAATTCCATTAGATTTGCTTCCCTTTGGAGAAATCAATGAAAATAATGAAGATGCACGTGAGGGTGCAGCTATTCTTTCAATTAACTTAGATGGATTTCCAGAGGTTTATACAAATGGTTTAATTCTTACAGAAATTGAAAATGATAAAATCATGATCTGTTCTATTCCTTCTGTTGTATTATTAAAGTTAATAGCCTATGATGACAGACCCGAAAATAGACCCAATGACCCTTTAGATATTGATTCGATTCTCAAACATTACCCTACGATTGAAATGGAATTGATTTGGGCAGAATATACATTTTTATACGAAGAAGACAAAGAAGACCTAAGCTCTGAACTTATTGGTATAAAAGTATTAGGCTATGAAATAAGTAAGCTTATTCATGAGAACAAACAATTAACCCACAGATTATTAAGCATCCTTGATAAAGCTATTGACTTGTCCTCTGATTTAGCGCAACAGATGATTCAAGATGCCGAAACAGAAACAATTGAGTCCAAAACGAATACATTGAAAAAACTAAAAGAAGGTATTCAAGAAGGTCTAAAAAAATATAGTTAGAAACAAGCAAAACACTAGCTTAAAATTAGCATGGAAACAAAATTAAACGATCAACAATTTAACACACAGAAGGCTTTAGTTCCTTTTTTGAGAAGGATTGCTTCCTATGCGTGGAAATATCCACGTTGGGTACTCGGCCTATTATTTTGGGTCATGGTCGTTGCGGTTGCCGATGCCTTGTTTCCTTTATTACTAAAGGGGACCATTGACCAAGCTATTACGCCACAATTAGAAGCCCTAAAATTAGCCCAAGATCAAGGAACAACCTACGTCTTAGACTTTAGTTTAATTTACTATTACACAGGGCTTTTTATACTCGTTGGGCTCATTCAAGTCCTAGGCGTTTATTTCTTCATTCGTTATGCTGGACGGATTCAAGAATATGTGATGCACGATTTGAGAAAAGATATGTTTGATCGTTTACAAAAACTATCCTTCTCTTTTTATGATCGTTCGGCTTCTGGTTGGTTGTTGACTCGGTTAACCTCTGATACAGATCGAGTCGCAGAAGTTATTTCCTGGGGTTTGTTAGAAGTTTTTTGGGGTATTTCTATGATTTCGTTCTGTCTAATAATTCTGTTTTGTTACAGTTGGAAACTAGGCTTAATTGTCGCCTTGACCATTCCGTTTATGTTATTGGTTTCTATTAAAATAAGAATGTTGGTTTTGCAATATTCCAGAAACTCTAGAAAAATAAACAGTGAATTAACGGCTGCCTTTTCGGAACATATCAATGGGATTGTTGTCAACAAAAGTACAGCGCAAGAAGTCCGTGTTAGCAACGAATTTAAAATCCTGAGTAGTAGAATGCAAAAGGCATCTTACCGAGCGGCTTATTACACTGCCATGTACATTCCCTTGGTTATTTTGACGGGTTCTTTTGCCGCTGCTTTTGTCGTTTATTTTGGTGGCAGTATGGTACTTGCTGTTCCTGCAATCATCACGGTTGGAACCTTGGTTGCGGCCTTGGATTATGCCACTAAAATTTTCATTCCAATTATAGACATTTCTATGTTTTATGCTCGTGCACAAGGTTCTTTATCTGCGGGAGAGCGTATTTTTTCATTGATTGACGAGCCATTAGACATCAAAGATGCGGATGCGGCAACTGATTTTGCTGCGATAAAAGGGAGCATTCAGTTTGAGCAGGTTGATTTTTATTATAATAAAAAACAGCCCATTCTTAAGCATTTTAATTTGACCATCAAGGCTGGTGAGTCCATTGCCTTGGTTGGTGCAACAGGAGAAGGCAAATCTACGATTGCGAATTTGGTGGCTCGCTTTTACGAACCCAAAGCAGGGGAAATTAAAATTGATGGCATTGATTACAAAACCAAAACTATAAAGAGTTTGCGCAAACAATTGGGTCTAGTTTTGCAAACGCCACATTTGTTCATAGGAACCATCCGTGCGAACATTTCTTATGCAAAAAAAGAAGCCAGTGATGCAGCAATTATACGAACGTTAAATTTGCTTGGAGCCACTCATTTTATAGCTCGTTTGGACGAAGAAGTTGGCGAGGAAGGCGAAAATTTATCTATGGGAGAAAAACAATTAATTTCTTTTGCTAGAGCCATTCTTCCCAATCCTAAAATTTTGATTATGGATGAAGCCACCTCTTCTATTGACACGATTACAGAAGCAAAAATCCAGCAAAGCATCCAACAAATGCTTGAAAATAGAACGGCCATTATCATAGCGCATCGCTTGTCTACGATTAAAAACTGTGACCGAATTCTTGTCATTCAAAACGGTCATATTATTGAAGATGGCCCACATCAAGTCTTAATGAACAAAAAAGGCAGCTATTATAAATTGTATACCAAACAACTTCGAGCAGAAAAAGTACTGGAATAAATGCTCCTTTTAACGATTTTTAAACGCTTTTTGCAGCTCTTCTAACTCCATTTGATAATCATACTGGAGGTCTTCGTGCAGTTTAACCAGCACTTTTTCAACCATTTTGACTTGTTGGAAGTAGATATTTTTGAGAACCGTACTTCTTTTAAAAGAAGGCGTCATTCGAAGCAATTCGTAACAAAAAAACAAACGAATGTCTACTTCTGTTTCTTTTTTCTTCGAATACCGAATGTATTTAGTGCAAGCCCGCAAGATTTTCCGAATGCTTTTTTTGATAAAATAAATGCTTGTTTTATTAATCCCTGCAAACGATTCGACAATTTCTTTTTTTACATTTTCTATATAAGTCGCTTCATTGTCTGCCTCAAACAGCAGATAAGTCAAGAGTTCTTTGTTCTCTTTTTTAAACTTCGCTAAACGCAAGCATAAGTCCAACAACTCCTGAGGTTTTCGTTGGCTGAGTTCCATTTTAAGTTCTTTGACAGTAGCTGTTTTCATAAAAAGGTAAATTAACTTAATACTTCGTGGGATTTTTAGTTTTTTTACCAAAAAACATAAAAACCATTTCATATTAGTTTGATTATCAATAATTTAGTTAAACTAATAATTCAAAGCTATCTTATTGATAATCAAACTGATATAATTTAGCTACGCTGAGCCTTCGGGTTCTCCACGAAGTAATGTTAACTAGAAAATGTATTAAAACAACGAAGCCTAAGCCAATGAGGCTTTATTAAACTTCGTAAAAAGAGCAAACATCTAGTTTATTTCGCTTCTCCTTCGTAAGGATAGAAGGCTCCCCAAGCAAACATAACTCGACCCGTTAGACGTTTAAAGAGTGCAATTTTTTCTGCGGCAACAGGATCGCTTTCATCTTTAGGAACATCGTATTCAACTTCAACGTCACTAAAACCTAGTACTTGAAATTTATTTTGGCGAAAAATAGCCACGGATTTTGCTTCAAATTCGTCGGCACTACTCGCTCGAATCGCAATGTAGGTTTCGGCCCCATCGCCACTCGCAATACTTCTATTAATGCCTTGGTTTTTAACATGCGCTCTTCCTACCCAGATGTCTTGATCTTTATTTGCCATATTATTATTTTTTTTTGGTTCTAAATTTAAGAAAAAAAAATCAACATTCGAACTAGTTTCCACTTTCTAATACAATTATTCTCACAAAAAACACAGCACCAATCAATTAATAAGCCCTCTGTGACCTACTTCACAAACACTTTGAACAACATAGAATATATTAAGGAAAATAAGTAGCATTACTCTGTTGAAAACCCGAA
>CACVAQ010000107.1 GCA_902727865.1 uncultured Aureispira sp.
TTAGCTACGCTGCTACTACGTGGTTACTGCGTGAGAAGAGTTGTCAAAGAACGAATAAACTTAAACAATTGCTTGGAAATGTTGTTTTAATTGGTGTTTGTCCGCTCAAACAAATTTTTATTATCCAACAACTATCGGTTTTATTCATGACAACAACTTGGCAAAAACGCTGCTATACACTAGGGATTTTCGGAGCCCTTCAATTTATGGTACTCACGCTTTTGGCGATGTTGGTTTATCCAGGGGGGACACTGCACGAGCCTAATTTGGAGCAGTACTCTTTTTTGTACAACTTTTTTAGCGATTTAGGACGTACAGAAACCTTTGATGGAAGGTCTAATTTGTTGACGCATTTTATTTTTAAAACCACCTTGACTGTTGGAGGAATTTGTTTGATCGTGTTTTTTTTGGCGCTACCTCAATTGTTTACCCGACGAAGTTCTAAAAACTTGGCTTTACTGACCATGGTTTTTGGCCTGTTGGCAGGAGTGAGCTATATTGGAATTGGGCAAGTGCCTTGGAACGTCAATTATTGGGGGCATCGGTTCTACGTACGGGTTGGTTTTTTGGCTTTTTTAGCCATGACCTTTTTTTATACGGTGGCGATTTTAGTGGATAAGAATTATCCCAAGCGATATGCTGCTGCGATGGGCGTGTTTGCAATTGTTTTGACGGTGCAAATTGCCATTATGTTTTATGCAACAAACGCTTGGCATTCTAATGAAGCACTTTATTTGCAAGCCGTTGCTCAAAAAGTAGTAGTTTATGCGGAAATCTTGTGCCTATTGTATCAAAGTTATGGTGCATTGCTCTTGTCTAAGCGTCGAGCGCAATCGTCTTAAACAAAAACAGTAGCGTTGGGAAAGGTAGCAATAAAGCCGTACCATCTAGAAAATAGTTGACTAGGCTCGTTGATTTCTAAGGCCTCCTTTTCCTTCGAAAAGAACTTGCCCGAACGGATGTAAGAGCCGTTGCTAAGGACTAGCGTCGTTGCCTTCCAAGTAGCAGTTACCGCTTCGGGAATGTAAATAGCATTCGGAGTTCCGTTCAATGGAGCAATGTAAATCAATAAATTTTGTTGGTTAAAAGACTGAATTAAAATCCCTCCATGCTCCTTCAGTTGTTTCATAGAAAAAAAGACAGCAGTCTGTTGTGGCGCCCAAACGCCCAAGCCCATTTCCATTTCAGGCAAGCGTGTATCCTTTTTGAGCATCGAATGCCTAAAGAAAGGAGGGAGAAAGCCTTTTCCTGTTGCGGCGGTTCGCCTACTTTGGAAGATATTAAAAAAGCGTTTAACCCAACTCATTTTAGCAAGACCATAGACACTAGTAGGGTAGTGGTTGCTTAACTCTTCAGCAGTTAAAACAAGGAGCGAATGCAAGGTTTCTAATTGAAGCCCTTTATGCTCACCATGCAGACATTCTCCCGTAATATGATCCCAATAAGAGCCTGTTTCTCGATCACTCATCAAAACCATCCCGTTGTAAACTCCAGCGACTTCGAAATGAAGCATTTTTTGGTGCACTTCAGGATTGAAGACCATTCCAGAATTGCAGACACAGCAAAAAGTAAGGAGGTACGGTTTTTTATTTAGATAGCCCTCTACAAAATGGTGATAAGCCATGAATTCCTTTGAAAAAGCAATCCGATGTTCCGAATCTACCTTTACAACAAACAGGGCGGTTTCTTTTTTGACCAGCTGATCTGTTAATGCTTTTTTTATAAGAACATGCTCAGGGTGGTACAATGATTTAAACATCTTCTTGGAAACCTTTCCGCTAATTCGATTTAAATCAAAAGGAGACATTTTTTATATTTTAATTCGGATTCTTTGACAACTCTTCTCACGCAGTAACCACGTAGTAGCAGCGTAGCTAATGATGTGGCGTATGAAAAAACAAAGAACCCTCCAATTCATAAAACTACCTTGCAATAGTTCCTGCCAAACGACGCAATTCCCACTCGGATAACTTCGCATTATATTTTGCCGTAATGACTTGTTTTTGAGCTTGAATATAATTCAACTCTGCCTGTTGATAATCTAGCAAACTAGCCTGGCCTAGATTATAAACCTTTGTAATTCGATCAAAACTTTGTTTGCTAATCACAACATTACTTTCTTCCAAAGGAATCAAAGCGATGTTATTTTCATGGTTCGAATAAGCATCTTTGATACTTTGTTCAATATCATATTGAACCGATTCTAAGTTCAATTCTTTATTTTTAATATCGAGGCGACTTTGAATTTTAGCACGTTTGACCGCACCCGCCCCATAAATATTGTAGGTTAAACCTAAATTAATACTAGGACCAATCGCATCATTTTCTTTGACGATACCAACATCATTTCTAGAGCCATTGTAACCATACGAAAGCGTTGTTTTTAACTTAGGATACAGTTCTGTTTTTACAATTTTATAATCTAAGTTCGCTTTTTCAATATTTTGCTGAGCAGAAAGCACCGTTAAATTGTTTTTTAAGGCAGCCTCTTTGACCGTTTCATAATTGAGCGATAAATCTAAATCGGTATTGACCTCAACGATGGCATCATCGGCAACTTCTTCTGTCCCCAAAACCTTATTCAACTGACGAACCGCTTGCCGCATATTCAATTTAAGGCGTAACAATTGCGTACTATCGCTGTTGTAAGATGTCAATAAATTGAGCCGTTCGACCTCCGAACCTTGCCCATATTTGCGTTGCGTTTCTACCCGTTTGAGTTGAATTTTTGTTAAGCTAAATTTTTCAGTTGCAATGTTATAATCTTCTTGCAACAAGGCCAAATTGTAATACGCTTGAATGGTATTATAAATAGTCGTCTCAATCTGTTGTTGATATTGAGTATTGCTCAATTGAACATCAACCTTCGCTTTTTGTAAGGTATAAACAGGTTTTAAGCCATCAAAAATAGTATACCGCAAATTCAAATTCGCATTAAAGTTGTGAGCGACAGCAGAAGGCTCAATTTGGTCGGGGATAGTACCCGAAAAAGTCGTGGTCGTATTGTTATTCGAATACGTGTACCCTCCTGCAAAGTCAACGGTCGGCAAAAAACCTGCTGCTCCAATCGAAACATTGCTTGCGGCAGCGGCCACATTATTTTTTGCAATTTTAATGTTAAAATTGTTTTCTATAGCCGTTTGAACCACATCATCCAATTGAATAGGCGTTTGGGCTAGCATTAGTATAGGGCTACTCCATAAGAGAGCTATAATGATGCTTTTAAATTTCATGTTATCGTTGTTTTAGGTTTGTAAAACTAGTCTATAAGTAGCTCAACAAACGTAAGTGTTATTTTTTAATACAGCACAAGCTTTTTTACCGAACGGAGGTACTTCCTGTCTCGAATGCAATTGGACGATTATTCTTCCTCTTCTTCTTCCAAAACACTAGGCTCTACAGATCTAGCCGTTACGGTTTCGCCTTCCCACAACCATTTCCAACCACGACGCATATCGTTAACCACAACCAATAAAGGCGGCAACATTAACAACATGATAAAGGTAGCGGATAGCAATCCATAGGCTAAAGAAATGGCCATTGGGATTACAAACTGAGCTTGTAAACTTGTTTCCATAACGATAGGCAACAGCCCAGCAACGGTGGTGACAGAAGTCAGTAGGATAGGGCGGAAACGAGAAATACTAGCTTCTTGAACCGCATCCATAAAGCCCATGCCATCTTTGAGCAGGCGATTCATCGTACTGACTAAAACCAAACTATCGTTGATGACAACCCCTGCGACCGCTAAAATACCAAAGACAGACAGCATACTAATTGGAATGCCATGCAGCCAATGTCCTGCTACCACACCAATAAATGCAAAAGGAATGAGAATTAAGACAATTGCAGATTGTAAGAACGAACGGAAGGTTAATACAAGGGTAAAGAATACGAGTAACAAAATCACAGGTAACCAACGTTTCATAGAAGTCGTTGTATCCTCTGCACGTTCGCTTTGTCCTTCATAAAGCACTTTAACACTAGGATGTTTTGCCAGGACTTTTGGAACAATAACATCTCTGGCATTATTAAAGATTTCTGTAGCGGAAGCCGTTGGGTCATTCAAGGAGGCACTCACTTGCATTTTTGCTTGATTGTTTACATGTGAAATTTTTAGTGCTACTCGTTTTTCGTCCAATTTAACCAACTCTTTTAAGGGATAATTATTTTGTCCAACTCGAATTTTCATGTTGAGCAACTCGCTAAACGATTCTCTTTCTTGGTCGGTGTAGCGGAGCCAAACTTTTACTTCGTCCGTTCCACGTTGCAATCGTTGTATTTCATAGCCAAAATAGCCTTGTCGAATTTGGCGAATGATCGTTGCTATATCTACGCCCAAAGATCGAGCTTTGGGCAAGAGTTCGATGTGAAACTCTAAGCCCCCCTTTTGGTCGTTATCTTCGACGTTTTTAAGGCGAGGGTCGGTTTCTAAAATTTCTTTAAATTCATCTTTTGCTTTGCGAAGCTCTTCCATGTTTTCGCCCACAAAACCCACTTGAATTGCAGCACCAAAAATAGATTTTTGTCCATAAGTTAGGCTTTCTGCTTCGTAAATTTTTCCAACCCGATCACGCAATTGATTCCCAAAGTCCGAACTCAACATATTTCTAGTTTCTCCATTTAGTAGAGAAATAAACAGGCTTCCTTCGTTGGGGCTATTGCTGATAGAGCGGGCAATGGATTCTACTAATTTTTGACCATCTGATCGTTCCGCAGATAGCTCTGTATTTAATTTCCAAGCCTCGGCTTCAATTGTTGTTAAAAGACCTTGCGTTATATTTTCAGTTGTTCCAGCAGGTAGTTTTATAGAGACCACTACATTGTCTTGATCTACATTGGGAAAAAAGGTCACCTTTACAATACCACCGATGACCAAGTTAATAGACAAGACCAAAATTACGATGCCTGTTGAAATGGCAATCATCTTATTATAAAGACAAAAACGTAGGGTAGGACCGTAGACTTTATTTTTTAGAAACTCAAAAAATGCAGTACTAGTACGTTCCATGACATTTTTTGTCTCTCCATTTTTTAAATCTTTAGAATGAGCAATATGTGCTGGAAGAATAAAAAAGCCTTCAATTAAAGAAAAGAGCAGGGTACAAATGACCACAAAAGCAATATTGGACATGAAATCCCCCATTTGCCCTTCAATTAAGAAGAAGAGCATAAAGAACCAACAAGTTGTAATAACGGCAGAGATAACAGAAGGCAAGACTTCCATGACTCCTTCAATAGCCGCTACTTTGGCAGGCATTCCTTTTTCGTACTTCTGAAAAATATTTTCAGCAATAACCACCCCATCATCGACCAAAATACCAATAACTAAGATTAACCCAAACAAGGACAACATATTGATATTAACATTGGAAAAAGGCATGATAATGAACATTCCCGCAATAGAAATCGGAATACTCAAAGCAACCCAAAAGGCAATTCTTGGTTTCAAAAACAGACCTAACAAGAAGAGTACAAGGACAAAACCGATCAAGCCATTATTGACCAATAACTCCGTACGTTGTTGAATACCAATACTACCGTCTCTCAATAAAAAGGCTTCGACAATCGAATTTTCTGCATTAAATTCTGCAATAAAGTCTTTGGATGCACCTGCTGTTGTAATAATATCTTCACTCAAACGACTCATTACTTGAAGCTTAACGGCAGGTTTGCCATTGTAGAATTCTCGTTGAGGAATATCCGCCCATTGGTTTTTGATGGTGGCAATATCTTTTAACAAAATATTGGTTCCACCAGAACTCGTACGAATAATAATATTTTCTAGTTGCTCCGCATAATAGGCTTTGTTTTCTGCACGAATGGTGATTTTGGTATCTCCCATCTCTAAACTACCCCCTGTTAACTCAACATTCGAACCCTGAACGGCACGAGCAACATCTTCAAAGGTCAATTGATAGACATCTAAGGCATTTTCTTGAATGGCAATTTCAATTTCTTCATCAGGATAACCTGATATGACTACTTTTGAGATGTTCTTTTTTGCCAACAGCGTCTGTTCTGCCCTTTCTGCAAATGCTTTTAAGGTTTTTAAATCAACCGCACCACTAATCATAATGTCAGCGGCAGCATCTGTTCTTTCCTTTTTGTAAATAACAGGTGTTTCCGAATCATCAGGAAAGGTATTGACTCGGTCAATGGCATTTTTAACATCACTTAAGACATTCTCAATCTTATAGCTACTAAAAATTTCGACATTAACCGTAGACATATTTTCAACGGAAGTAGAACTCACTTTTTTGATGCCTTCTAAGCCATCAATTTCTTCTTCTATTTTTAGGGTAATGCCCTTTTCTACCTCCGAAGGAGAAGCACCGATATAGGTCGTTTCAATAGAAATTTCTCGGCTTTCTATTCTCGGAAACTGACTACGTTGAATGTTCATTGCAGAGAGTACTCCAAGGATGCCAATCAAAAGCAGCAACACATCTGCCGTGATGTGGTATTTTATAAAATATTGAATTGCTTTTTTCATTTAAGTTCTATTTTTATTCCAAGGAATAACACACCTCATTTTATTGGATTACTTGAACAGGCATACCTTTGTATCCACCTAAAACCGCTTGAGCAAGTACTTTTGTACCATTTTCTAAACCTCGAACGTACATTTGATTGTTGTCAATTTTTACAACTTCAATTTGTTTGAGGTCCAATTTTCCATTCTCAACGGTATAAATATTATTATTATTAATCAATAATTTTCTTGGCAAGGCAACCACATTCTCTAGAGATTTGGTGGCAATTTTTCCATTCAAAAACATACCTTCATTTAACTTACTGCTATTAATGGTAATAAAGATTTTTTGAGTTTGCGTTTTTTCTTCAATCATCTTTCCGAACCGATTAACCGTACCCGACCAATTTTCGTTGGTCGCTTCAGAGTATAAGTTTACCTTGTTGCCTTTTTTGAAAAATTGAACGTCATACAAAGAAACCGCTGCTTCCAACTCATAACGAGAAGGATGCGTCAACTCTCCCAACTTCTGACCACTACGTACTAAAGCGCCCTCATAGGTGGACGCATTACTCAACACCCCGTCAAAAGGAGCGTAGATTTTATATTTAGTCAGGCGGTACTCTTGACGTTTGATATTAATGTATTGGTTTTCGATATTTCGAGCCCCAACATATAGCTTTTCTCTAGCGTTTTTTGTTTTTGGTAATGCTTGAATAGGTCTTTTGATATCAAAAGCATCGACATAGGCTTTCCAAACGGCAACGTTCTCTGGATAATCGTTTTCCAAATCAGGTAAGAGACCTATGATAGCACTATACAATTGACTTTTTGCCGCTTGTAATTCTAGTTGCGCCTCTGTATCATCTAAGGTCAACATCAATTCATTGGCTCTAAACGGAATCCCTTCTCTAAATTCTTTACCTGCTTTTTTTAAAGTGCCTGTTACTTCAGAATACAGGTCAATTTTTTGGCGAGGAATTACTTTTCCACTAATCACAACTTCAGAAGAAAGGGTTTCGTTCGCAACTTCCAGAGTATACACATAATTTGTTTTGGCCGTGGCGACCCCAAGGGCTTCTGTGTTGGTTTGTTTCGTTTCCGCTGCACCTGATTTACCAATTTTAGAGGCCAGATAGATCCCCCCAATTAGAATGACAAATCCAACGACAACACTAATTTTTCGGACTGCTTTATTCATGATTTATAATTCAATAAAACTATTTTAGTTGATAGCTTTTCTAGTAATTGTTTAATGTAGGTTAAAACTTGTTTTTTAAGTTATTGTTCACA
>CACVAQ010000108.1 GCA_902727865.1 uncultured Aureispira sp.
GCTACTGCTCTAGGAGAAGTACATCCTTGAATTTCTGCATAATACATTGTTGTAGCAGAAAGGTTTCCTGTGGTAAACATATCTCCGATGTGTACTAAGTTTCCACCTGTAGGAGCATCGTACCAAAAGATACTAGAAGGACTGTAACTAGCAACAGCAGCAACCATTGCGGTACTACTATCACAAACCATTGTATCTCCTACCATAGACAAAGCCATTTGGTTACTAGGAGCAATTGTCACAGAAGTTCTTAAAGTATCATTCGTTGGGTTCGTATCCGTTCCTGCACTAATGATAATTTCAAAGTTGAATTGTCCTCCTGCTTCTGTATTAATTGTCCCCATATTTTTGTCAATAGTTACCCCTGACACCAATGTAGGATGCGCAATATTAAAGGTTGCGACGGCATCTCCTGTTACGTTTACAGTAATTGGAGCATTCAAAATTAGATTAGAACCAACATTAGCAATTGAAATAATAACATCATGTGCTGAAGACCCACAACCACTAGGTGATTTTAAATCTACGATCATTGCATCATTTGCAATAACAACATGTTCATCTGCTCCAATATCTGGTCTTAGTCCCAATGGACGAGGATCGCCATTAATATCAGTTGTAATTGGAACGGTTAAATTAATGTCTGCTGTATCAACTGGCAAAGATCCGCCAATATATAATCCATTGACAAAGTTAGGATTTCCTGATACTGAATTTAAGTCATAACCAACTCCATTTGCTTGCCAGTCAGCTAAGGTAGCATACGTTTGTGTACCATAACGAACGGCATCACCACCTACTCCACTAATAAAATACAAGTTGTGGTCCATTCCACTCATGCTCACTGGATCCAATGTGTAAAAACACTCTCCTGTTGTTGCGTTTAAAATATTATTACGAAAATCAATATTAAAGTGATTATCGAACCAACAAGCACGTGTTCCACTAAACGTATTATGGTAAATATTGATTAAAGTTGCTTCACGTAAATAAAACGCTTCACCACCTGCTCCAGTAAGTACCATGTTATTGGCGATTAAACCATTTCTTACTTCATCACCATTTGAAAAACCACCAAAGATGGCAATACCATAATCTCTTGACGTAATATCATTGGCTAGAATCTCAAAGTTAGCAATATCGTACAACTGTACGGCATCAGCAGTAGTTGCATTCAAATCATAAATTGTGTTTCCACTAATCACCAAACTATCTTGCTCATCTACATAGATACTATAGTCGTCTGCATCATGCATATTATTACCCATGATCTTATTCCCTACATTCTCAATATCAAAGGCACCTCCTTCCAAAATAATATTGGCAACACCTCCACTAATATCATTGTTACTAATAGTCGTATAATTGGCATTATTTCCTTCAGCAGCCGTACCAACACTAGCAATGTAGCTATTAGAAGTCAAAATCCCTACGACATTAGTTGAAGTACCAACTGGGACTACAATCATATTGTTATCAATAACATTGTAATTCGCTCCATTGGTCAACAAAACACCATAAGCAGGAGCCGTTGTACCTGTATTCTCTATGCTAAAATTCTTAATTGTAAAATAATCTACTCCGTCAAACGTAACCGTTGCAGCACGATTAAGACCAGAAGCATCGTGCGTTATCATTGCATTTGCTGCATTTAATCCATCAAAAGTTACTGTATTGGTAAGACTTGCACCAGGTATTTCATTCAATACCCAAGGTCCAGTATAAGTACCTGCTACAAATTCCATCGTAACAGGACCACTAACACCACAGCTCATTAAAGCATCCAATGCCTCTGCTGCTGTTGCAAAATCAGAAGAAGAATGACCGACAGAATAGGTTCCTGATAAACCAGGACATACTTCTATCGTCAACGTATCGTTACTTAAACGCTCATCCATAAGGCCATTAGGCATGGAGGTCCAAAATTCTAAACTAGTTGTGTTCGCTGGAAAGTTTACGTTGGCCAAAATCATATTAGCCGTTCCTCCAACAGGAATTGAGGCGCCTGAATAAGGAACCATTGTTTGTGCTGTACCGTCAATCGTCCAACCAACCATAAAAGAGTTCAATGGAACAATTCCGTAATTTCTAACCACAACTTCTACCGAAGCAAAACCACCAACAATTGGTAAGGTTGGGCTCGCCAAATCAAGCACACCGGCATCATTCGATGGTGGTGTAAATTCATCGGCTCCAATGTCTACAGAACTAGCACCAAGTGCTGGACGAACATCGCCATCAATATCTGTCGTGACTGCTGTTGTTGCAATTCCTCTATCATTCAAAAAGGCACCATCTATATGCAAATCCGTTGCACTATAGAATGTTGGCAAGCCTTCTAAAGAATTTTGATCGTACGCATTGGCTCCATTTGTTTGCCAATCGACCAAATCAGTATACACGCTGCCAAAATCAATTAAGTTTGGATTCGCTGGATTCGTGTAAAAGGCATTGTAATCCATGTCTGCAAATGTGTTTGTCGTAAACGTTTCAAACGCATAGTTAAATGAATTGGTACTTGTACTTACAAAAATGTTATTCTTAACATCTACTGTATTATCAAAATTAGACCATATACAAGCCGAAGCGCCTGATACGATGGTATTATGATAAAAATCTGTTTCTCTAGTAAAAAATAAGTAAATACCTCTGTCTGTAGTTGAGTTGACCATATTGTTAGCAATCAACGCTTGACGTGTCGGTGTAATTTGAGAATTAGAACGATTAAAATAGATTCCATAATCCGCTACATTAATGTTGTTACCTACAACATCAAAGTTCATTAAATAGTACGTATAAATTCCATAATGGAATGTACTAGGTAAATCGTGAATGTAATTATTTTCAATCGTAATAGAATCTTGATAATAAGTATAGATACCATAGTTATCTGCCCCTGAAATATCATTGCTTCTAATAATGTTTCCACTGTTATATAAGGTCGTTGTAGAAGAACCATAAAACGAGATCCCTCTATCAGCGCCTGTAATAACGTTTCCTTCTACTAAAGTATAGTTGGCATTGTTACCACTAGAACTTACAGAAGTAGCCGTTGCCGTTGCCACAATACCTGAGGTATTAAAAGAATTTGTAGTGGCCATTTGAATACGGTTATTCAAAATTTCATTGTAGTTCGCTTCATTACTCAACCAAACTCCCCAACCTGTTGTCGTTGTACTATTTATAAGTAAGAAATTCTGAATCGTTATGTAATCAGCACCATCCAAAGCGACAGCAGCAGCACCACTAACATTAATACTAGCTGTTTGAGCTAAACCATCCCAAGTTACTCGGTTGGTTGCGCTAATACCAGGAATGGGTTGATCTATTGTCAAGGCAGTCGTATACACTCCTGCTTGAACTTCCATCGTTACTGGTCCACCGACACCACAACCATATAGAGCCGTCAAGGCATCTTGGAACGTTGGAAAGTCAGAAGTTGGCGTACCTACAGTATAAGTACCAGCTAATCCTGTACAGAAAAAAGCTTCTAATGTATCGTTGTTATTATCTGCATCTGGTAATCCATTCGGATTGCTTGTCCAAATTTTCAAATCGGTCAGCCCTGCTGCAAAAGCAGTACTAGGCGATAAATTGACCGTTGTACTAGTTGCAGGCGCCAAGGCAGGCCCTGTAAAACTAACAGGCGTTTGAGCAGTACCATTCATTGTCCATTCAATCGTTACGGTACTCAAAGGATTGTTTCCGAAGTTGTTCATGGTAACATCTACAGGATAACTACCTGCTACGGCTCCTAATACAGGAGACAACAAGGCTGTAATTCCTGCATTGTTAGGCAATGGCAAGGATCCTGTAATGCTAATATCATCAAATGTAAATCCATCTGAACCTGTTGGGCTAGTTGCTTGAAAGTTATCTTCTTGTCCAAAACGTAATTGGAAGGTAGATGTAATCGTTTGTCCAGCAGTTTGTATCAACGCATCAATATCCAAGGTTACTTGTGCATATTGACCAGTTCCTGGGCGGTTTGCATAAAGGTCGTAAACCTCTACCCACGCATCCGCAGAACTTCCACGCATCCAAACACGGTCATTCGTACTATTTTCTTCTCCATGATTTGAATAATTGAATATTAATTCTAAATCATTCGTACCGCCATAATTCGACAAATCTAAATTTGCAATCAAATAATTAATCGCTGTAGATCCATTCGTAGCAGCATCAAGTGTAAGTGCCTGACTCCCCCCATTACTATATGCCACACCAGCATTCGTTCGGGCACGTCCATTAGCTCCTAATTCTACTTCCCAACTATAACCTGTTCCTGTTAAGCCAGGTATTGGATTTTGATTGGTGGTATAGGTACCCGCAGTTGCCCCTTCAAAATCTTCTGTCCAAGGTAGGGATAATTGCCCCGTGACATTTTGAGATGATAAGAAGCATACAATCAATATTGATAATTGCATGATTCTCATTTTGTCAATAAAATAAGTCATAAATTAAATTTTTGTATTACAAAAAAGAATAAGTTTTATTCCAAACAATATGAGTGAAAATAATTTTTTTTTGTGACGATAACAAATATATAACAGTTTTTACCCTTTTTTAATAAATTTTTTATTATCATCTTTGTCCTTTTTAAACTATGTTGAAGTCTTCTTATTAGACTATTGCATTAAATTTCAATATAGAATTCACCTCTCTTAACAACCAGCCTACTAAGTTACCTTTGACTCCTACTTCATAGTAGATATTAACCTTAAGTAAGGTGCATTTCAGTTTTTATTCCAACGTGTTTTCATATAATACTTCGTGGGATTAGTTCACTACGTTTGTTAGCTCGCTTTGCTCGTGAGCTCACTTCGTTCGGTTCATGAGCGCTACGCTTATTGTTAGCTGCGCTGCTTCTCCGAGGTTTTAGTTTTTTCACCAAAAAACATAAAAACCATTTCATATTAGTTTGATTATCAATAATTTAGTCAAATTAATAGTTCGAAGCTATCTTATTGATAATCAACTGCGAAGCACTCATGCAATAAACTAATATAATTTAGCTACGCTGAGCCTTTGTTAATCCGAGAGGTCGCTACGCTTAGTTCGGGTTTTCCACGAAGTAATGTTCATAAAAACCCAAAGGGTCTTGGATCGCCTGACCTGCCGCCAGTTCCAACAGACACAGCAACGAAACTAGTGAAACCATCAGAAGAAGCTGCTCGGCTGTTTATATTCGTTACTTAAGTAGATGGACTGATGCTCAATTCCCTCCCTTTCGAGTCGTCAAAAAACCGTTAATTCTACGTTCCTCAAATCTTGTAAGTAAATTACTTTACGTATTATGGAGGTTCAAACCCTAAAAAAGGGTATATTTATCCTCGATTAGAAAACAATTATTATGTTTCGTACAACACCTTATTATTTAGCTATTATTCTATTCAGCTTATCGCTAAACGCCTGTAAAAAGATGTCAAAAGAAAAAGAAAATACTACTGTCATGTCAAAAACAGTCCTTACACCTCCTATTGCAAACAAGCAAGATACTGCAATCGTTACACATGGTCATACTAGAATTGATCCTTATTTTTGGATGCGTTTAACCGACGATCAAAAAAATGCTAAAACGCCTGATGTCCAAACTCAGCAAGTCTTAGACTACTTAAATGCAGAAAATGGGTATTTGACAAGCAAAATGAAGCATACAGAAACCTTCCAAGAGAAGCTTTATACTGAAATGGTTGATCGAATAAAAAAAGACGACTCTTCTGTCCCTTATTTCAAAAATGGGTATTGGTATTATACTAAATTCGAAAAAGGAAAAGAATATGCGATCCATTGCCGTAAAAAGAAAAGCCTAGACGCTAACGAAGAAATCATATTGAACGTCAATGAATTGGCAGAAGGTCATACTTATTATGCTGCCGCAGGATTGCGTGTTAGCCCTGATAACAAAATATTGGCCTTTAGTGAAGATGTTGTTAGTCGTCGAATTTATACCGTTCGTTTCAAGAACCTAGAAACAGGAGAATTTTTACCCGACCGTATTGGCAATACAGATGGTAGTGGTGCTTGGGCAAACGATAATCAGACTTATTTTTATACTATAAAAAATGACGTCTCGCTTCTATCGGAGAAAGTTTTAAGACACAAATTAGGAACCGATATTGCCGATGATTTTATTGTCTATTTTGAGCGTGACCCCTCTTTTTATATTGGTGTAGGCCGCTCTAAATCTGGCAAGTATATCATGATTTATAACAGCAGTACGATTTCTAGCGATTATCATATCTTGAATGCGGATACGCCACAAGGGGTCTTTCAACAATTTGCAACGAGAGAAGCAAATCACGAGTATAGCATTGATCATTTTAACGATAAGTTTTATATTGTGACCAACTGGAAGGCTCAAAATTTCCGATTAATGGAAACGCCTGAAAAAGCAACCGCACAGGAAAATTGGAAAGAAATCATTCCACATCGCAAAGATGTTTTATTAGAAGATATTGAAGTATTTAAGAATTTCTTAGTTATTAGTGAACGAGGAAATGCCGCTACTTCAATCCAAATCATCGACCAAAAGACAAAAAAACAACACAGTATAGATTTTGGCGAGGAAGCTTATGTCGCTTATGTGGGTAATAATCCCGAATTTGATACGGATAAATTACGTTTTGGGTATTCCTCTTTAACCACGCCTAGTTCTGTTTATGATTATAACATGACAGATCAAACGAAGGAATTAAAAAAACAAACAGAGGTTATTGGGGGGCATGATCCTAGCCAATATGTGACCAAACGCTTGTTTGCCGATTCTAGAGATGGCAAGAAAGTACCGATTTCTATTGTCTACAAAAAAGGCTTTGAGCTAAATGGAGAAAATCCATTGTTATTGTATGCTTATGGCTCTTATGGCTCGTCTATGGATCCTTGGTTCAGTTCTACTCGATTGAGCTTGCTGGATAGAGGTTTTGCTTGGGCGATTGCACACATTCGTGGCGGCGAAGAAATGGGGCGTGAATGGTATGAGGATGGAAAAATGTTTAACAAAATTAATACTTTTAACGACTACATCGACTGCGCAGAATTTTTGGTAAAAGAACAATATACTTCTGAAGAACACCTATATGCAATGGGCGGTAGTGCTGGTGGTTTACTGATGGGTGCGGTTATCAATATGAAGCCAGAATTGTTTAATGGCGTGATTGCTGCCGTTCCATTTGTCGATGTTGTTTCTACGATGTTGGACGAAACGATTCCACTGACTACGAATGAATTTGACGAATGGGGAAATCCTAAAAACAAAGAATCTTACGATTATATGCTGTCCTATTCTCCTTACGATCAAGTAAAAGAACAAACTTATCCTAATCTGTTGATTACAACAGGTCTATTTGATTCTCAAGTCCAGTACTGGGAGCCTGCCAAATGGATTGCCAAACTTAGAGATAAAAAAACAGATAACAATTTATTGATGATGCATACAAATATGGAAGCTGGGCATGGCGGTGCTTCTGGGCGTTTTAAACGTTATGAAGAGATTGCTTTAGAATATGCCTTCTTCTTAGATTTGGAAGGCATTAAGGAATAGTGCGTTTCCCTTTTTGTCTTATGCTATAAAATTCTATGAAGTTGTTTGAAACTAGTTTTTGAACAACTTCTTTTTTTATACTCTTATATTGGTAATTAATACTCCGTTGATTAGCTGCGCTGCTACTGCGTGGTTTTTAGTTTTTACTTCGTGAGCCTTTGTTACTT
>CACVAQ010000109.1:0-4655 GCA_902727865.1 uncultured Aureispira sp.
CGAGCTACACGCCCGATTCTTTAGTGAAATTTGAGGCAAAAAGATTATTCAAATGTTCATCTTATTTTTTTACTATTCCTTAGTTCACTTAGTTCGAGTATTCAACGGAGTAATGAATAAATTTAGTGTAAGCTTTTAACTTCCAGTGGCTAAGTAGTAGCGAAGCTAATTACCTTGCATGTCAGTCTCCAATTTACTTGTTTTGAACCTCCAACTTACTTAGAGGGAGGGCTTAGAATAGATGGGATATGAGGTTTATGATTTTTATCAAAAAGTTCGTGGGAAACCTTCAATTTATTTTGAAGGGATGAGGTGATGGGATGTATCTAAGTAAGTGGACAAAAGGAAGCGTACAATAAACATATTCTAGTTTTAGCTTCGCTGCTACTCCGTGCTGGCTATTAAGGTGAAAAAAGAGGAGAATAGCAGGCTATCTGAGTTTTTTCGAACTAAGATAGGCGATAAAAATAGTCGTTTTTGCTGCAATCACTTTTGAACGATTACTTATGGTAAGAATAAAATGGCATAGAGTAGAACGGCTGTTTTTTTTGAGGTGATAAAAAATACTATACCTCGTGGAGAACCCAAAGGCTCAGCGAAACTAATCTCACGACCACGAAGTAGCAGCGTAGCTAGGAATGGTCAATAAATAAGATGAACAAATTTGAGGCAAAAAGAGTATTCAAATGTTCATTTTATTTTTTTACTGTTCCTAAGTACTGAAAATACAAAATACAGTTTGGTTATAAGGGGCTATTATTGTATACACTTACGTTTCCTAATAAAGTTTCTATACCCTAAAAACTATTTTTGATTTTATAAGTTTATAATTTTTTGAAAAAGAATTATAAATCCTAAAATAATCAACACAAAATAAGTAAATTTATTGTTTATGTGGTACAGAAAGCCTATCCAGAATAGTGAAACCTATTGACAGTTTGGTATTTAGCAAATAAAAAAGCAAAAAACCAAATTATTTATCGTATTAATTTATGTTCAAATTGTATGCTATCTTTAAAAATGAGCCATGTCTAATTTAGACTATAAAGCAATTATTGCCTTATTAAAAAGCGAGGATGAGACAAATCAAGAACTTGGTTTCCAACTACTGGAAAGCTTAGGAGTCGTATCCAACCATGAATTAGCGCAGTTGATCAGCAAACAACCAAAACATATATTGCGTAGCCTAAAGAACAACTGGAAAGAGTTGTTGAAGCTAATCCGAAAAATTGAATTTCGCTACCAAGCTATTGCTGCCTTACCTTCAAATTTAAAACTTCTAGAAAATTTAGAAATACTATCCATAAGTCACGGAACATTGTCTGTATTACCTAAAGAAATCGGACAGTTGACTAAATTAGAACGCTTAATTCTAAATTATAATACCTTAAATCACATTCCAAAAGAAGTTGGGGACTTAAAAAGTATAATCGAATTGTCTTTAGTCGGAAGCGGTTTGGATGAATTTCCTGCCTGTATACTGAATTTGCCGAATTTAGAAATTCTTTCTCTGATTGATAATCAGATTTCAACGCTGCCCAAAGGCTTGATCCATTTAGATAAGCTAAAGAAATTAATTTTACGAAGCAATTCCCTAAATGAAGTGCCAATGGAATTGTGTATGTTGGAAAATTTAGAAATCTTAGATCTTTCTGAGAATAACATCAAACGCTTGCCAGGAGCTTTGAGCGTCTTACAAAATTTAAAAATTCTATATCTAAGTAGAAACCCCTTGAATAAATCAGAACAAGAAAAAGTTCGAAATATTTTACCAAATACGGTAATTTACATCTAACTATCGACCATACATCAGACCATTTTAATTATGAGTACCTATTTATCAAGTCCAATTAAACGATTACGATTATTATCATTTTTAGAAGGTGGCTCGTTGCTTTTCCTTGTTTTTATAGCCGTGCCACTAAAATATATATGGGATATTCCAGAAGGTTCTAAAATGATTGGACCAGTTCATGGAGCGTTATTTTTACTATTTGTACTCAGTACGATTAATGTTGCGATCAAGCACAAGTGGAAATTTACACAGGTGACCTGGAAAGTGCTGATTGCCTGTATCATTCCATTTGGTACCTTTTATATAGATCATAAAATCTTGAAAGGCATTCAGGAAGAAGAAGACAAAAAGTAAATGTTGTCAAAAAGGGAGGAAGTTCTAATGCCTTGCGTTACTTTTCTATCTTTCGTGGAGAACATGCTGCTAGATTCTACTTATAAAGGAATCGCTTTGTATCATTATTGGCATTTAGCAATAAAAAATAAAGTGTATCCATGAAATTTAAAAACTAAATGCTATCAAATTAGAGTTAGAACTTTTACATTTGTAATTAAACTGGTTGAATTGACTTCAATTTAGCCAACATTCAATTTATCATCGAACAACAACTTTCTCAGTGAACGTTTTAGAACTAAAAGATGTCCGAAAAACGTATCAAGAGCACGTCGCCTGCAACAACATTTCTTTTGATATTCCCGAAGGTAAAATCTTTGGCTTATTAGGACCAAATGGCGCAGGAAAAACCTCTTTGATTCGTATTATCACCACCATAACTAGAGCAGATTCTGGCTCTATATTATTTAGAGGAGAACCCTTAAATAGTACACACCCTTCTCAAATTGGCTATATGGCCGAAGAACGAGGTTTGTACAAAAAAATGAAGGTAGAAGAACAAATTACATACCTTGCTCGCCTCAAAGGACTTACAAAAAAAGAAGCCAAAAAAGAACTAGGCTATTGGCTAGAAAAATTCAATATCCAGGATTGGCGCAGCAAGAAAGTGGAAGAGCTTTCTAAAGGGATGCAACAAAAAATCCAATTCATTACAACGGTTATTCACAAGCCTAAGTTGTTGATTTTGGACGAACCTTTTTCTGGTTTGGATCCTGTAAATGCAAATTTGATTGGAGACGAAATTGACGAGTTGCACAAACAAGGAACAACCATCCTGTTTTCGACACACCGAATGGAACAAGTAGAGCAAATTTGCGAACATATTGTACTCATCAATAAAGGGACAAATGTTTTAAGTGGATCTGTTTCAGATATTAAAGCTCAATTTAAAGAATTTTTATTTGAAGTGAGCTATCGAGGAGCTTTGCCAAACAACATAGAAGAGCACATCACGATTATATCTCAAGATGCCTCAAAAGTGGTTGTGAAGTTAAGAGATGTCGAACATGCCAATAATTTCTTGAAGTACTTGTTGCATCACGGAACAATTGTGACGGCTTTTAATGAAATATTGCCAACCTTAAATGAAATCTTTATCAAAATAGTAGGAGGGAAATCAGATGAATAAGCTTTGGTTAATTATAGGAAGAGAATATTTGTCAAGAGTAAAGAAAAAGACCTTTATATTGACCACCATCTTTGCCCCAATTGGATTTGTTATCTTTTGGATTGCCTTAATTTTTATCATGTCTTCTGGCGCAGAAACCAAAAAGGTAGCTTTGTTAGATCCTTCTAATATTCTAAAAATAGAAGAAACGGGAAAATTACGGGATGGCTTAATTATGTACAATTACCCTAAAGAAGATTTAGAAAGCCTAAAAAAGACGTTTGAGGAAGATGGGTTCAGAGGAATTTTACACATTCCGAAACAAAACCTAGACAGTATGACCACCAATTTTGAAATCGAATACTATTCGAATGAAAGCTTGGGTATGAATACAGAGTCTAATATTAAAGAAGGCATTGAGCAGCGTATTAAGAAGCTTAAAATGACGCAGTTGAATGTGAATGAGCTCACCTTGAGTCGTTTAGAAACAAAAATTGAAGTTTTACCAAAGAACATAGGAGCAGCAGAAAAAGAAGTGTCTAGCTATAGAGCCAAAATCGCAACGATATTGGGCTACATTATGATGATTTTGATTTACTCGGTTATCTTTATTTATGGCAACATGGTAATGCGTTCGGTTATGGAGGAAAAAACCAACCGAATTGTCGAAGTTTTAATCTCCTCTGTGAAACCCTTCCAACTAATGCTTGGGAAAATTATTGGGGTAGGTGCTGTTGGACTAACTCAGTTTGCTATCTGGGCGATTACGCTCCCTTTACTGTATTTGGGAGTCGCCTTTGTCTTTGCAGGCAAACTACAAGCCGTCCAGCAAACTTTAAATACGTCTACCACGAGTCAGACGCCTGATATAGGAGATATTGGAGCAATTTGGCAAGAACTGCAAAACTTTAACTACACCTATATAGTAGTCATCTTTTTAATCTTCTTTTTAGCAGGTTATCTATTGTATGCTTCTTTGTTTGCAGCCGTAGGCGCAGCAATGGGAGATGATTGGGGAGAAGGGCAATCACTCACCTTAATTATTACCATTCCAGTAATCATTGCTTTTTATATCGGGTTTGCGGTTGTAGAAAATCCAACGAGCACTTTAGCCGTTTGGGCATCTATGTTCCCGCTCTTTTCTCCGATAGTCATGCCCGCACGGATCGTTTTTGACCCGCCTATAATAGAAGTGGTGATGTCTATCGTCATTTTGATCGTCACGGGAATTTTCTTTACTTGGGTTTCTGGGCGTATTTATCGAATTGGTATCTTAATGTATGGAAAGAAAACAACCATAAAGGATTTTATGAAATGGATGTTCCGTAAAGATTAAGTCAGCCGTCTTAGGACTAAATA
>CACVAQ010000109.1:4755-7701 GCA_902727865.1 uncultured Aureispira sp.
TTTGTTTGTTTGTTTGTTTGTTTGTTTGTTTGTTATAACTGTAAGGTTTCAAAAGCATCAAAATGCGGTTTGACTTTTTCCCAGTCGTAAGCAAAACCCAACATAAAACCTCCACCTCCAGCACCACAAATTTTCAGGTAAAAGTCATTAGAATCCAAGCCTTCTTGCCAAAGTTTCCTTGCAATCGTCGGAATCATTGGGGACAAATAAGCCAACTGCAATTCCGAAATAAGTCGAATGGATTGCATCAAGTCTTTAAAGTTTCCTTCGATCAAAGCATGAATGGCTTTATCAACAGCCAAACTAACAGGAGCAACAAAAGACTGATTGAACGCAGGCTGCTCACAAGATTCGACAAAGAAATTAATTAAGGGAGTCGATATCCTCGGTAACTGACTATCTATCAAGAAAATAGCGCCCTCTTTTTTCTTAGGCAAGTCAATAGAGTGAATTGACTTGTCAGCATGCACCCAAAGCGGTTGTTTTATATAGGCAATCAGAGGATCAATTCCAGAGCTTTTTCCATGAAAAGAATGTTCTAACAGCGCTAAGTCTTGTTTTAATAAGGACAATTGAACTGCTTTTTGAAGACCATAGCGATCATAAATAGCAGCGCAAACAGCCCCCGAACTCCCCAAACCATAACCCATTGGAGAATTGGTACAAAGCCAAAGTCCATTCTTCAAATCTTCCTCTAGTTGATTCAAATCTAACAAGGGGCGATCAAGCGATTTTAAATCTATTGCTATCTTTTGCAAACTTTGTTTAGAAAAAGAAGGCTCAATGGTATTTTTAAAATGATCAAACAAAGGATGGTCACTCCAATAACTCTTATAATGCGTATAAGGAATGGCTAAAGCAGCAGAATTTTGAATAATGGTATATTCTCCCAACAAAAGTATTTTAGATGGATAACTATTCACTCGTATGATTTAATGAAATTTAGAAATAACAATTTTAAAAAGAGATTTGATCTACCATAAAGAATGGTCGCTAAATAAGAGAAACAAAATTTGAAACTAGGTTTTTGTTTCAACTGTTCCGCTTATTTTTTTACTGTTCTTAATCCATGTTGAAAACTTAGGTTGCATTGTATTTAAAGCAAGCCAAGGAAAAACAGTATAATCAATATAACAGTAACAATAAATATTATGCCTATAATCACTAAAAGGCTAATTAATAAATTTTCTTCTCGGCACATCCAATCCAAAAGACTACTACAACAATCACTACAGCAGTCATTACAACAACTAGAACAACAACTAGAACAGCAGTTGTTGTTGCGAGAAAAAATATTTTTCACCCTTCTTTTTAAACGCTTAAAACCTCGTTCTTTTCGTTTTTCTGCCTTTCGTTCTTTTTGGTTTTTTCTGATAACACCTGTGATACCAATTCCAGCCATTACCGTTGTAATAAATAAAGCCCAACCAGCTACCTGAAGTTTTCCTTCGGCTGGCAAGTAGGTTTTAGTTTGTGGATTAATAAAGACCGCTACAACAATCACATAGTAGTTGACTTGTCGAAACCAAGTGTTCGGTTGACAAGTAATTAACTTGGCAAAGGCTTTTGCTGCTGCCCATCTCAAAGAAATTTGTTCTTTTATTGTTTTTGGAACCACTCGGTCCTTATACAAACGCAAGGCAAGGTTAGAACGCAATCGACTACAATAAATATCTTTTTCAACCGAACCAATGCTTAATTCTTGAATGGAGTTTTGTATTTCTGATTCTAGACTAAGAATAATAGAACGAACTTGCTCCAATTGAGTACCATGGAGAGAGACCGATTCACTAGACGGATGAGCCAGAGGATTAAACCGACCTTTAAATAGATCTTGTTCATAATCTTCAAAAGCATCTAAAATATACATTAATTGACCAAAAGAATAGCCCAATTGGTATAAATCAGTTTTATGCTTTAATCGAAGACCACCTTGTTGAAAAACATAGGCAGTTATTTTTGCGGTAGCTTCCGCATAATAATCTAAAGACTTCTCTATGCTTTTGTAACTAGAAGGCGCTTGCTCTCGTTCATTTTGTTGTTGAATCCAATCTTGTATATATATAGTATCAATACCCCAAGTTTTAAATTGCTCCATTGCTTTCTGGAAAGGAGTCGTATAAACTCGTTTCGCAACCTTCCATCGAAAACGATCTTCGTCTTGAAGATTATCTTCGATTTTTAAAACGCCCAAGAGGACAGAGGCCGATGCTGCGTACTCTAAAGCGAAAGGAAGCTTTTCAGTCGGCATAGAAAAGCAAGTATTAACGGCTTGTAAATTTTCATCCCACTGATTTAGGTCTTCCAATTCAAGTCTTGATAATAATTCAGACAAAAATACGGTATCAAAATTAAGCATTAATCGACTTTGTTGATTATAATTTTGCCCGATTGCCTTGCAAGTACCACAGTAATGTTTTCGATGATATAAATAATCAACATCATTTTTTTTTGTTGAGCAAGAGTTTTGTGGGTACATGAGTCCAAACATATCAAATTGTTATTCGTAAATGTTAGAAATAGGGGATACTGAAAATACTAATTTTAGATTTAGAACCTAAATACTAAGGATTAATTCCTTCTTTTTTTCTTTTTGTTCTAAACAGGTTCTATCATATTGTTGATTTTTATCGTAAAGAACGATTCAATTCAGTTTTTTTATTTTTTATAATAAAAAACTCGATCAGGAACTTTTTTGTATAAGAGATTGATTCTGTTTAGGTTTTAAACCTCGCTTCATTCTTAGAGCTATTTTGAGAAAAAAAAATGTGAATTTTAAGCTAAAAAAAAACGCTAAAATTTGGAAGAAAGAAAAAACTGTTGCACTTTTGCAACCGCTTCGGAAGAGAGGTGTTGTGAGTGACGATCAAAAAATCACTGACAAATAAATTTAAAAAAAGATTCAAAAATATTTTGTGATTTGAAAATAAAGTTAGACATTTGCAA
>CACVAQ010000110.1 GCA_902727865.1 uncultured Aureispira sp.
CATCCCAAGCAAACAAAAAAGAGCGCAATTATTGCGCTCTTTTTTGTTTTAAAAAGGACCAAAGTAGCCACCACGCCACTTTGGTCACACACCATTTAATCTGCCTCCACCACGAGGCAGAGCAACTGATTCTTATTCATGAACCTCATAGACTTCATTGTTCATCATAAAACGAACATTCTTACCTAAAGCTAAAAAGGCAATCGCTTCTTCATTTTCCATTAATTTATAATAAGCTTCCGAGTTAAACTTCACTCGATTCGTTTTGATGTTTTTATCTTGATTAAGCGAGATATTCGCATCTAGCCATTCATTGTTGTTGTTGTACATTGCACGTCCTTGAATATTGACAATGCCTTCCGACAAGTTTCGATTGTTCCCCAAATTATCTTTGTACGACAAGCGTTCTACTCCTTGTTGGGCATCGGCTAAATTAGAAGCTTGGTTCATGGCTTGGCTTTCTTTGCTGGTACGAATCGAATTGCTTCCATCTTTCTTTTTAGCACTGCTTCCATGATTCAGTCCAGAAATAGTTTCTACCTCTTCTTCAAAGTCAATGTCATCAGAGAGCTGTGGTGCATTTAGGGCACGAGGTCTTAGAATTAGGTCAGCATCTCGGACCCTTCCATCTCTTGCCGAAATTGCTTCGTCTTCTAAAATCAGATAAGAAGTATAGGGCGTAATAATGCCATGTTTTTTGGCTAAGCGAGTTACCTCTGTGACCAACTCCTCATTTTCTCCATGCAAGCGAATTTGGTCCAGCAAGTAACCGACTGCTCTAGAAGCCCAAAGGTTCGGAATGAAATCTAATTCGGTGTTTTCATTAGACAAGTCTACTACATATTGAAAACGTTTACGAACGCCATTTATAAGACCACTTACCGTAATCGTTGATTTTCCAGAACCTTTATAACGCCCCATTAAACTAATAGAACCGCCTTTGAATAGGTCAGGTAATTTTTTGTCGTAGACATCAGAAACCCGCACGTTTTTATCAAATTCTACCTTTATATCCGTTAAAACAGGAGACGAAGCTTTGCTATAAAAATCAGATACTTTAAGTTCAATATCTTCATCTGGCAAAACATAGGTTCGATAAGCATTCGTGCTTTCTGTAATTTTATCTAGCAAATGAGTGTTCAAATTGGTTCCAATTCCAAAGGTAAAAATGCGAACATTTTCTTTGTTGATGGCCGCTACTTTTTTGAGTAGAGGATCTTCCTCTGTTTCTCCAATAGTCGGTTTTCCATCGGTCATAAAGATGACAAAGAAAGGTCGTTTGCTACCGCTTTCTTGTGCGGATAAGGCTAAATCTAAGGCCTCTTCAATATTGGTTCCTCCAATAGGACGGATGTCTTCTATAAAATCAATGGCTTTTTGTTTGTTGGCAGGATTGAAGTTTTCCACTTTTCCAAACAAAGAGCTTGCTTCGGTTGAAAAAGGAACAATTTCGAAACGGTCATTTTTATTCAAATTTTCAACACAAAAACGCAAGGCTTTTTTAGCTTGGTCTAACTTATCACCCGCCATAGAGCCTGATTTGTCCATCACAAAAACAATGTCTTTGGCAACAACATCTTCTTGGTTTCCAAAACCAGGGCTTAGGTTAATGAAAAAATAGCCATCTTCTTTAGGTCTTTTATAATTGAGTAAAGAAAGGCCTAGTTTGCTATTGTCCAAGTTGAAATACAACTTAAAATCACGGTCAGATTTCACATTACTAGCCTCAAACCCAACGGTTGCTTTCTGTTCCCCTTTGCGAATAATTTCTACTTTGTGGGTCGGGCAATAAACGGTTTTAAGTTTCTCCTTGCCATCAATGCTAATTTTAAAACTGACTTGTTTGATTGGTTTAGCCGAATACTTTTCTGTATTCATAGGAAAACTATAGGCTATAGTACCATTGTTTTGGACGAGTGTTTCGGTATAGGTAAGCTCAATTTTTTGTTCTGTTTGTGCTAAAATAGGAAAAATACGAACTCTAAACATGCCTTTTCCATAGTATTCTAAGAGTGCAGGATCTTTGGAGCGACGAACGATTTCTTCGTAAATTTTTCTTGCTTTGGTCGCATCCAGTAATTCGGCTTCGTGCTTAAGGCCATTAATATCCATTGTGAATTTAGAAATAACAACATCTTTGGGAACAGGAAATAAGAAGTAGCCTTCTAATTGACGATTGGTTGGATTAAAGAAAACTTGTTTTATGTTTGTCGTGGCTGTTAGACCATTAATAGACGTATTTACTTGCGTAGATCGAGATTCTAGCGGAAATAGGGCAGGGTTAGGCTGTCCTGGAACAGCAGAATTGGGCTTGCTATGCTTGCTTGGCATCACAATAATAAAACCTCCTGCATAACTTGATACTATGTTAAATAGCAAAGCGGTTATCACTAATAAGGCTGTTTTTTGCATAATGTATCTTAATTTATTGGTTAGTCTTATAGAGGCCCTTAAAAAGCTCTAATGGCGGGAACAAGCTATTTTAATGGAGATCGTAAGGAGTCTTCAAAAGTAAAGATGCAGTACTTGGATAGATGGTTGTGTGGCGCAAAAAAAATCAGCAAAACTTTCGTGAAAGTTGTGCTGATTTTTCCTAAACCAAGCGTTTGAAAATAGAGAAGCGATCTTTGTTCTTTGACTCCCTACGAAGGGATTATTGTTTTGAGGATTTGATTAAGCGTCTCAATTGTTTCTTGAGGGCGAACGACTGCTTTTAAAATGCTTCCCTGTTGGTCAATTACAAGATGGGTAGGATAGGTTAAGATGCCAAACTTTAAGGCTAATTTCTCCTGATCTGCGGCAAACTCCAAATACCAGTTTTTACCTCTTAAAAAACGAGACAAATTGGTTGTATTATCTAAGGCAGGTGCCAACCAAATACAATCTTCCTTGGCGCTATATTTTTGGGCTAGGTTATTTAGATCTAAAATATCTGTCACACAGATATGAGAAGCCGTAAACCAAAAACTGAGAATGGTTATTTTCCCCTTTAGACTTTGATGGTTATATTTTTTTCCAGTCAAATTTAGTAACTCAAAACTAGGCAAAGACTGAGCTTCTAGCTTTTTTACATGCTCTTTTATACTCGTTAAATGGATTACTTCGGAGCCATCTGCTTTTTGTGTTCCTTCTGATAAGTAAAGACCTTCTGCTAGTAGTTGGTTAAATTTTTCGCTAGAAATTTTTTTATAATTTGTATCATAAAAAGTAATATTTTCTTCTGAAAAAGTGGGTCCTGTTCGAATATTAGACTCCTTTATATCTTCAAATGTAATCTTCTTGTTGCTTGAGCTGTCGCAGGAGCTTAAGGTTAGAAATAAGAGTAGTATGTAGTGACGGTATTTCATAAGGGATTTGAATTGAAGAAATAAGATGTTAAAAAGAATAGTAAGTGATATTTAGGTACTTACTTAAGGACAGCCCCGTCTCTGTGAGGAACGAAACAGATTTAGCTCGTAGGGCGTTCTTTTGGGACACTTTTTAGAACAAAAAAAATGTGTATTAAAATAAGTAATTTTTTACAGACGGTACGGAATCTACGGTAGATTTTCTAAAAAACTCATAAGGGCTGTCGATCTACTTAAATTAGCGTTCAAATTTTGGTTTAATGTTGTTACATTATTCGCCTTTTTGGTTGCTTTTTCTTCTATTGTAGTGGCGGTTTCGCAAGCCCTTGTTCGTCGTCCGAAGCAAAAACAGTTGATTAGAAGAAGTAGCGTCTGTAGCTTGTTCATTTTGAGTTGTTTGTTCATCTTAAATTATTTGGTGTTTAGCCTCTTGGTAGATATAGTTTTTTTTAGTTAATGTATAAATTTTTATTCGTTAATATAATACATATAATTATAAAACATTTATTTAATATTTTTTAATATTATTTTTTATTTTTTTACTTCTAAAGCAATGAAAAGTTTGAAAAGAGCAATAAAAAAGGGTAAATTTAATTACCCTAATTTATTTTTTATATGTTTACTCCAAACACAAAACTATATTTTATGCGACAAAAATCATGTTTTTTTCTAATTTTTATCGCTTCAATTGTACAAGCCCAACACAACCAACAAACGTTATTTGTAAACGAAACGGGCCAAACATTATTAGCTGATTTGGTGAGTTTGTACAAACCTAGCACGGTTTTAAGTTATAATAGGGCAAGAGATACGATGTTTTCAAAAGTCTACAATTTGGGAGACAGTGTTCGTTGTGTTTACACTGGGCATCAATTGTATCTAAATCCTCAAGTAGATCCTTCTACCTTTTTATATAGTGGAGGGAGTGCTAATGGGATTAATACAGAACATACTTACCCTCAAAGCAAGGGGGCAAGTAGAGGTAATGCTAAAAGCGATTTACACCACTTATTTCCTACTAGAACGAGGGCAAATTCGGACCGCAGTAACTTTCCCTACGGAGAAATTGCCGATGATGAAACAACGACTTGGTATTACAAAACTTTTGCTGGTTCTATTCCAACACAACCACTAGATGTTTACAGTGAGCTGCATCGGGATGACATCGAAGGTAGGGAAGTCTTTGAGCCCAAAGAGGCACATAAAGGAAATGCTGCACGAGCTGTTTTTTATTTTTATACGATGTACAAAGCTGAAGCAGATGCCGAAGACCCTACTTTTTTTGCGCAACAATTGCCTTCTATTTGTCAATGGCATGTAGACGACCCTGTAGATAGTTTGGAGTGGGAACGGACGCATATTATTGCTACTTATCAAGATGGAAAGGCAAACCCTTTTGTCTTAGATTGTAGCTTGCCCTTTCGGACCTATTGCCCGCATTTATCGGCGAGTAGTTGTTTTACTAGTTATAATACATTGGCAGATTTTGGAGCCGAATTGTATCAAAATTTCCCCAATCCAGTACAGTCCAGTACAACACTTCAGTATGAATTGGATCGCCCAACGAATGTTCAAATTAGTATTTATAGCGCAACTGGACAATGTTTGAAAGTTTTGAGTGAAGGAACTCAGGAGGCAGGTCTTTTTCAAGAAAAAATTAGCTGTTCGGATTGGGCAAATGGAGCCTATGCTTATCGACTACGATTGGAGCAAGATAAGCACGTTATTAATGTCGTCAAACAATTTATCGTAGCCCATTAAGTACTGTGTGTAAAAAGTTTCAATAGATCAAAAATTAAATAATTATACCTAAAGAATAGTTAGGGGGCTAGAAGTATGGTATCAGACACTTTCAAAGTGTCTGATACCATACTTGCCCACTATTTAATAACTTTTTACACACTGTATTAAGTACCGTGTGCTTTAACGGTGCTAGATATTTATTAAGAAAAGTCGATAGATCGAAAAAACAAATCAAATGCGGTTTTTATTCCTGTTCGTAATTATCACCAATACATTAGTTGCTCAAACGCTGAACGTAGATGCGCCACAAAATTTACAGAAAATAAAAGTCGGAGAGAAGTGGGGCTTCCTAAACGCAGAAGGTGTTTTGCAAGTGCCCGCTATCTATGATAAAGTACTTGATTTTAAGGATGGTTTAGCAGCAGTAGAAACAGCTGGACAATGGGGCTATGTGAACAAAAAGGGCAAGGTAAGTATAGCCCTCGAATATGAAAAAGCCTTTGCGTTTTATGATGGACTTGCTTTGGTGAAAAAAGAAGGCCGTTATGGCTATATTAATCAAGAAGGGGCGCTAGCCATTCCTTTTGTGTATGAATACGGTTGGCACTTCTTGGCACAGGGCTTGGCTTATGTACAAAAAGAAGGTAAATGGGGCTTTATTAATAAAGAAGGTAAAGTGATTGTTCCATTTATTTACGACTTTGTACAAGGTTTCACAGGGCCTTTGGCTGGTGTCGGAAAAGACAGCAAAATTGGCTTGGTAAATACCGAAGGGAAAGTAGTGATGCCTACTTTCTGTGATCGAGTCGGAACCTTCTCGGAAGGCTTGATTGCTGTCGCTCGTAATGGCCAAGGCGGCTATATGGATGCCAATGGTAAACTTAAGATTCAAATGGTTTATCATGCGACCAGTCCATTCTCGGAAGGGCTTGCTGCGGTTCAGATGAATGAAAAATGGGGCTATATCAACCCAGAAGGGAAAGAAGTCTTGGATTATCAATACGAAAAAGCAGCCCGCTTTAAGGAAGGTACGGCACGGGTGTTTAAGGACAAGGAGTGGCAGCTGATTAACCAGGTCGGTGTGAATTTATTGGCCCAAAAGTATGATTTGTTTGGCGATTTTTCAGAAGGTTTGGCGCAAGTGCATAAAGCAGGAAAGATTGGCTTTATCAATAGAAAGGGACTTGAACTTATTCCCTTGATTTATGATGCTTGTGTGAATCCTGATTTTTCAGAAGAGTTGGTTGCTGTTCGTAAAGAAGGCAAATGGGGCTATATTGATAAAAAGGGAGCGGTTGTCTTTGATTTTAAGTATGCCAGTGCAGCGTCGTTTAAGAATGGATTGGCTAAAGTCGTGCAGGATGGAAGGTCGGGGTATCTGAATAAAAAGGGACTTATCGTATTTTGGGAGGATTAAATAGTGTCGAATTACATATAAGTACCCTTTTTTGTGCCAAATCTCCTAAAAAATACTAATTTTACGCTGAAAAAAAATTATTTTATTAAGAAAAAAAATAGCAAACTATGTCCTTGGATAAAATTACTGGCATATTGGGAGACGAGAAATCCAAGCTTCACTTGGAGCACGAATGTAAAACATTTGATAAAAGCACCTTATATGCTCCAAGCCCCAACTTTATTGACGACGTATGGAGTGGTTCTAATCGTAGCATTCAAACACTTAGAAGCTTAGATGCTTTATATAATAATGGTCGATTGAGCGGAACGGGTTATGTATCTATTTTGCCAGTAGATCAAGGATTAGAACATACTGCGGGGGCTTCTTTTGCACCCAACCCTAGATATTTTGACTCTGAAAATATAGTGAAATTAGGGATAGAAGCAGGTTGTAATGCCGTTGCAAGTACTTATGGTGTTTTGGCATCTGTGGCACGCAAATATGCACACAAGATTCCTTTTATCGTCAAAATCAATCACAATGAGTTGATGACTTATCCGAACAAATACGACCAAATTATGTTTGGTAGCATTAAGAATGCTTGGGACATGGGAGCGGTAGCCGTTGGTGCAACGATTTATTTTGGTTCAGAAAATTCTAACCGTCAAATTGTTGAAGTTGCAGAAGCATTTGATTATGCACATGAATTGGGAATGGCAACTATTTTGTGGTGTTATACTCGTAATAGTAGCTTCAAAAAAGATGGCGTAGATTATCATGCAGCAACAGATTTGACGAGTCAAGCGAATCATATTGGAGCAACGATCCAAGCCGATATCGTGAAACAAAAATTACCTGTTAATAATGGTGGTTTTACAAATGTTGGATTTGCTAAAACACATCCTAAAATGTACAGCGAATTGTCAACCGATCACCCAATTGATTTGTGTCGTTACCAAGTAGCGAACGGTTATATGGGACGTATTGGACTGATTAACTCTGGTGGTGCTTCTGGTGGTAATGATTTGCAAGATGCTGTAGAAACAGCGGTTATCAACAAACGTGCTGGTGGAACCGGTCTGATTTTAGGACGTAAAGCATTCCAAAAACCAGTTGCAGAAGGCGTTGAAATTATCAATGCTGTGCAAGATGTTTATCTTTGTGATGGGATTGACTTGGCTTAAACAAGTAGAG
>CACVAQ010000111.1 GCA_902727865.1 uncultured Aureispira sp.
AATTTGAAACGAGGTTTTTGTTTCAAATTTTGCTAAAGAGGAGAAGTATGAGTGTAGCGAACGAGCAAGCTTGCGCTAGGCGCAAAGGTTTGGCGCAGGCTACACGCCCGACCACGACCACGACCACAAAGTAGCAGCGAAGCTAAGTAAATGTTCATCTTATTTCTTTACTGTTTCTTAGGGATGTATTCCGAATATATATCTAAGCGACCTATTTCTCGTTCAGCTTGACTTAATAACTGGATAATATCCATGTCTTGAAGTGTCCATTTTCTATTAATAAAGAAAAGTGCTATTATTTTAAATAAGAAATGCTCTTAATAAAGAAAAGTGCTTTATTCTTAAATAAGAAATGCTCTTATTAAACGATTCATTCTAAGAATAAGGCAAGTGAGAAGAGAACTGAGCGCCAATTTCTTTCAAATAATCAAGTCCTTCGACGGATTCCAACATGAAATTAGGCAAACTACCCAAACCCATAGAGCCTGCTAAAATACCAGTTGTAATCGAAGCAACCGAGTCAACATCCCCACCCAAATAGACCGATTTCTGGAGTGCATCAAATGGCGTAGAAGCTTGTTTGAGTAGATACAAAACACAGCCAGTTGTATATTTAGAATCAGAAGGAAGGCCTTTGATTCCAGCTAAAAAGTAAGGCGCTTGAATTGGTTGAGCACCACAAAGTAGTGCCAGGTCTTTTTCCGTTAAATTAGGATAAGCAGGTAATAGATCAACAGCTTTTAAATAAGAATGATACTCCTCATTCAAAGGAACTGTTTGAAGACAGTAGGGAATTATTTTTTGTAGATTTCCTTGTTTTATTAATGAGAACTCTGCTGCTCTAGCTATACATTGACTAGCCAAAATAGCATTTATATTTGGATGGGTTGCCTTTGCATTAATAGCGGCATAAGCATTAATTAAAGGCGCAGGAATTAGGCCAATTGGAACGGCTCGCATAGCAGGCGCATTGCCTGGGTTGGGGCGATTTTTTTGAAAATGTCGAATTTCTTCAATTGTTTTTTCTCCCGAATAATACCAGCTCATAGAGCCATGTCCATTTCTTCCAAAGCCTTTTTCTTGTACCCCTTTTTTATATTCTTCTTCCCATTTTTGAAGGAGTAAATCTTCTGAAAAAGTGACTTTGGAGACTAAAGCCTTAAAAACACCAATCGTCATTTCAGTATCGTCTGTATAATCCCAAGCCCTATAGTTTTGGGTGAAAAGCGCTTTCTGACTAGGAGGAACTTGAATGGACTTTCGAGCATTAATAAAACAAGAGAAATCTACCTTTGCTCGAATCCAATCTCTATCTTGAAATTCTACTCCTGCACCAAAAGCATCGCCAATGGCTGTTCCAATCAATAGGTTTTGAATATTCATAAGAGGGCAGTTTTTCTGATGAGACAAGAAAATTCATAAAGAAGTTGATGGAAAATAAGGCAGTAAAAGAACGAAACAATCATTTTATGTACAAAAAAACAAGTGTTTTCTGGAGGATACTTGTTCATATATCCTTGTGTTGGTGGCTATTGAAAGCTAATTTAGTTCTAATCTCTAAATTCTAATAAAAGGGGGCGAAATCTATGTAATGTTTCATTAGATAAAATTTGTTTGTGTTCTAGACCGTTCAAGTGTTATTTAATGGAATAGGAACTTTAAGTATCTTAATTTTTGAGTAAAATTGGCTTAAGTATTGTGGTAATAACAAAGCAGGCAACTGCAATAATCTAGTATAAATTTGTGAGAATAAGTAAATTGTTGTAAACCAATGCAATAAGGTTTTTTGTTGAACAATTGTTACGTCAAGAGTTCATTTTATGCATTAGGATTGTGAACTGTTTTTACGGAGCAAAATATAGTTAAGTAAATAGTTACGTAAATGGACAAAAGATGCCCCACCAGGGAGTAGCAGCGTAGCTACTTTTAAGGTTAATTATTTTTGTCTAAGGACTTAAAATAGCAAGAAATTTTGCGTTTTTATTCGCTAGCTTATCAGCACGGAAAATTTAAAAATGAGCTAAATTATTTTTAGAAAATTTTCGAGCAAAGACTAATTTATTTTATTAAAATAAGATAAAAATACATTTATTTTGAAACAGCTCACATTTTATTCAAAAAAACTTGATTTGTATCTATTTACCTCATAATTAGAGCATTTTGGCTTTCTTTGTAAGGTTCTTTATTGAAGTATAGAAACTTTATATTACTTTTACAGCTATAACCCCCTCTATTTATTAAAGATTCCTACAGCTAAATTAGATGCATTCCAATACTCAATTTGAGCTAAGGAAAAATCTATTAAAACTTAATCATATGTCGAAACAATACTTCTATTTTATTTTATGCCTGTTGATGTTTTATGGACAGGTAGGCTATTCTCAACTGACCGTAACCTCAGGGGCATCCTCTGGAGATATTCAGGTCTGTATAGACACACAAACGGTAGAGATTAGCCTAGTAGCACACAATCCCCTAACAGCAGGAGGGGCAATTGATATTCTTTTACCTCCAGGGATTAGTTATGTCGCAGGTTCGATATCGATCCTTTCAAATTCAGCAGGTGTAACGATCGCAGAATCAAATATATCAAACCTCCAACAACCCTCTTTTTCATTTACAGGGGCAATGAATACAGGGCAGTCTTGTGTTTTTAGTATTGGTCGAACGGCAGATTGTCGAGCAATTGAATACAGAGATCAAGGAAATACTTTGATAGATTCTGTTTTTGCAACCTACAACGCTCCTACTAGTGCAACGGCAAATAACCTTAGTACGGTTAATACGACAGTCATTCCTTTTGGATTGAACGAAGCTTTAGTTTCCTTGGGTGGAGCAGGATCAGGTGGTTCTATTCAAAGTTTACAAGGAATTCCAGGAGACATGCTTACACGTGATATCTTTATTACCAATGGTGGTTTAGGTTGTGTGCAAGTCATCGAATTCTATACGATTGATGCTGCCGTCGGCATTCAAATAAATCAAGTTGCGGTAACAGGAATCTCAGGAGCGGCAGGTAGTAGCCCGCCAGTACTTCCTATGATCTTAACGCCCCATACCGTAAATGGTGATACGTCTTTTTATACCTTAGATGTAGAAGCATTGCATGGTGTTGGTGCAAAACTCTGTAATGGAGAACGAATTACGATAGAAGAAACCGTTGAAATTCTAAATTGTTTTGTGAACTCAGGAGATGGAGAAACCCGTTATGGAACGTATTGGGACTGTTTTACAACCTGTCAAGTCATTAATACAACGACAGCAAATGTATCGATTCCTCCAGGAGTACCTTCTATTGTGTTTTCTAATGAATCAACGAACGATCAACCCGATTGTTTTGACGGTCAGACGTTCACCAAAACGTTTAGAGTCACCAATACAGGAACGGTAAATGCACTGAATGTTAATTTTGCAATTGAAGTAAGAGCGATAAATGCCAGTGCAACACTTTTGTTGCCAAACACCTCTACGATTACATTTTCTACAGGTGGCGGACCAACTCCAATTGTAGCAAGTCCTTTTGGACCCAAAAAAGCATCCTATAGTATTGATTCAATTCCTCCAGGAGCATACGTTGATCTTCAAATTGACGTAGAACATCCTTGTCCAAGTATCTGTGGACGTTATCTTTATGATGGTTATAGATTAGAAGATATCTCTTATACAGATCCTTGTGGTGCTAATTATAGCGCACCAGATGCAAGTTTTACTTCGAATAGAGAGCTTAATGCTATCAGTATGCGTGAAAATAATTTTCCTGCCATAGCCGCTGGTCAAACTAGAACGTTTACGTCTTCTGTTGCAAACATAAGAGGATTGGCTACGACATCGACGCTGTTTTGGGAAGTGACGCTTCCTCCTTGTGGAGTGGTGTTTAGCAATAATCCTGGCGATATTGACTGGGGAGGTGTAACACCTCTTTCGGTTACGGTTGTAGGAAATACCGTAATAGCAGAGTTTCCTGTTGCTAATATTAACATCTACAACAACGAGCCTTTTAATATTACGTTATTAGGAGTTTGTGGAAGTTGTGGCGCTCAACAAAGCCTTAGCAAACGTTTATTAATCAATACTTGTTCTAGTAATGCCGCACATTGTCAAGTTTGTCTTTACGAAACAACTGTACCGCTAGCAGTAGAACAATGTACCGTTGGTGGATCTTGTACAGGGGCTGGTGTTAGTGGGTTTGAGTTTGTTCGTACAAATTTAGGATTACCTGATAACAACAACGACCGTTTGCCAGATGCTTCAGGAAGCTTAAACTTAAGTACAATTGACCGATCTAGGTTTATTGTTTTTGATACCGCTCAAGCGACCATCCATTCAACGATTTTTATTAATGCAGGAAGCCCTGTTTTGAATCACGCTTATGGTGAATTTACGATAGATGACAACTGGAGCTTTTTAGATGCTTCTATTGAGGTGTTTGATGCGAGTGCTGGAACGTCCTTTACTTGTACAGGAGCAACAGCTACTTCAACACTTTCTGGTACAGGAAACAAACGATCTTATGTCATTGATGTTAGTCCGAGTACCTTAGGTGCTACTTGTGCTAATATGAGTGGTTTTGCTTTTGGAAATGGAGATAGTCTTATTATTCGTGTTAATTTAGTCAACACACTAAACGGCACAAATATCTTTACGGGTATTGTTTATCCAATTGATTTTTATGTTGCTGAGGTAGCCAATCCTGTTGGCGCTCAAAAACTGTCTTGTGGTGGCAATGCTTATTCTGAAATCTATAGTGTTTTCAACATCAATCCTGGGCTTGATATTGCAGGAATCGGACGATTTAGTTCTTGTGGTGTAAGGCAAATAGATTTAGAGTTTGAAGCCAAAACGGGTGATAATATACAGAATTTTAATATATTCCCGGATGAATGGAGACCGATAGCTTATCCTGATACGATTAGAATGGTTATGCCAGCAGGTTATACTTATACAAGTGCAAGATTGTCTAGTTTTATTGGCGTACCTAATAACATTCCAATTGAACCAATAGACCCGAATGCAAGTATACTTGTTTTTGCAGTAGGGGATCTTTACCGACCAGGTGGTATTCCTTCGAATCCTGTTCAGGAACTTATTCCTGATGGAATTGAACGATCGGAAGTTCAAGTGTTTATACAAGCTACTTGTGCTACTCCCGCTAATGTAAATGAGCCAATTACGATGATTTTGGATGCTTTTCATCCTCTTCCTCAGCTTCAAACATTGGAAGTGTTGGACGATACACTGACGGAGTTTAATTTAAATTGGAACAAGCCAGATATTTCTATTACGAATGTTTCAAGTCAAACGGCTGAAGGAGCAAATACTACTTTGGAGTGGGTCATTCGAGTGAACAACACAACGGGTAGTTCTGATGCCGCAAATGTGTTTTTGAGTGCGGCTATTCCTTCTGGAAATGCAACTATCATAAGTCTTGAACATATTGCATCAAATGGATCACCGAGAGTACCAACGGCCTTAAATAAAGTTAATAATGTTTGGGAATTTGGAAATATACTTCGAAATGGTTTCCACGATATTAGAGTAACGGCGAACTACACACAATGTCAGCCAGATACCTTATTTATTGTCGCAGGTTTTGATTGTCCCGTTTTTCCAGCTAGTTTATCTGCTTATAACAACAGTTGTGAACTAGATAGTATTTCATTATATACAGACCCGAAAACGGCGACCTTACAATTGAATCCTATTGCAGCGGGGGTAACAGATGATATTTGTGATACGTTGACGTATTCCTTTACCTTAAATAGTGCCGATTTGGCAAGTGTGATAGATCCGTTCTTAGATGTGACACTTCCTCAGGGGATCATTTTATTAGGAGATCCAACGATAGAGTATCCATTAGGGACTGCGCCTAGACCATTTACGGTAAGTCCTACAGGGCAACTTTTAATTATTGATTTAGCGGCAGCAGATGCCCAGAATCCAGGAACACATGATATTGCAACAGATGGTCTATTTGGAACTAGAATAGCCATTAGTGCGAGCGAGCGTCAAGCAACGATTACCTTGATCTTTAGGACAACTTGTAAATTTAGATCTGGATCAAGCTTTTATTTACAACCTAGGGGAACAGCGCCTTGTGGAAGTCCAGCAGGAGGTAGTAATTTAACTTCTTTTGAACCTCCCGTAGTCATTTCAGGGCTTGTACCTCCTTATAATGTTTCTACAGATATAGACCTTATTGGTGGGTCAACTTGTGCCGATACCTTACAGAATATTGTCATAGAAATGATTCCTGACGATGCTTCAACTGGTCGTGATACTGGATTTTTTGATCTTCCAGAGAATATTGTTTATGCAGGTAACTTTGTTTGTGGAGAAGCGAATACGACTCTTTGTCCATCATTTGCCGGAATAATAAATTATCCGACAGGAGGTAGTAGTGTCAAAGTTAGATATCCTGATACTTGGACCTTAGGAGATACGATTAATTTTTCATTTGATGTGAATACATCTGCTTTTACAGGTTGTTCGGCTTCCGAATTAATTACAGTAAATCATACCGTTACAATGGGAGGACCTACCTGTGATGCTGATGGATCAGCTTGTGGAGATGTTAAGGTAATTACAGGACAGGCAAACTTAGTTTTCTCTGTTGAAAAACCAGATTTTGCTATCTCTAACTCCAGAGCATTAACGAATGCTGTAGGAAGTTCACAATCTTATCAAGTAACGTTTGATGTGACCAATAATGGAACAGATGCACCTTCTGGATTAGCTGCTGAGTTTTACTGTGCAGATGCTTCAGGGAATCCTATCGGAGCGCCAATACACACACATACTATAACGGTTCCTATTACGAATGGGCAAACGGTGACACAATCGGTGTCGTTTATTACATCCGCATCTTGTAATAATTTGCAAGGGGTGGTTATTTCAATCTCACAAAGACCGATGAGTGCAGTCGCTCAATGTATGTGTGAGGATGATCAGTCATTGGTTGCAGACATCCCAGAAGTTGTTGATTTACCAGTGGATTGGTTGTATTTTAATACAAAGAAAGTTGAGAATAATAAAGCTCTATTGAGTTGGGGAACGGCAACGGAAACGAATAGTCTTGGTTTCGAAATAGAACATGCAAAACCAACGAATGGTTTGCCTGAGTTTGAAATGATTGGCTTTGTTGATACTAAAGGAACACCAGCAACGGGAGCTAATTACAATTATCAGGTAAAAAATCTAGCACCTGGGGTACATTACTTTAGATTACGTCAAATTGATACCGATGGTAGTGTGGAGTATTCAGAAATAAGAGCAGTTGTAATTACTGGTTCTGAATCTGAATTTAAAATTTATCCGACACTGATTAATCCAAACAATCAAGTGCTGTATTTATATAGCCCTCAGGAAGGACCTATTACAGTAGAAATCTTCTCTATGTTAGGACAAGGATCGACCGTTTTATACAATGGAGATGTTGAAGAGAATTCATTGAATGAATTGTCCTTGAGTACAAAAGGCTTTTCTTCTGGTCATTATGTTGTTCGAGTTCGAACCAATCAAACGATCTTTACGCAGAAAATATCAATTATACGATAAATAAAAAATATCGATTATAATGAATATAAAAAACGGTTGTCTGATTTTCAGACAACCGTTTTCTTT
>CACVAQ010000112.1 GCA_902727865.1 uncultured Aureispira sp.
TAATTATAAGAATTAAAAAATTCGTGCCAGTGCTCAAAGAGTGCTGGCATTTTTTTTACTCAAAAATGAAATTACTAGCCTTTCATTTCTGAACTAAAAAGGTTATTTTTGGCGCATGAAGCAACGCATTACATTATACAGTATTGACGACTTGGAAACGGTGGAAGACTATGAGGAAATTGTTTGCATCCGCACCAATAGTTATTACAAATCTAAACGCTTTGGTGAGCTCATCGGCAAGTGCCTCCACTTAGAAGAACTTTACTTTTTAGAAAGTTACTTTAAAGTCACGATTCCTATGTCTATTCTAAGGCTTCCCAAACTACAAACCTTAGTTTTTAGAGGAGTGGAAGCTACTGCTATTTTGCCTTTTATTGGCAAACTTAAGAGCCTAAAAACATTGGGCTTACAAGATCAGTCTTTTCTCAATTTCCCAAAATCACTCCTTGATCTTCCCCAATTAGAAGAATTGGATTTTAATAATACTCAATTTGGAAAAGACAGCAATGGTTGGGCTTTATTAAGTTCGATTCAATCTCTAAAGCACCTTAATTTACTGCGGGCAAAACTCGACCCCTTTCCGATTGAAATTACAGAACAAAGTGCTTTGTCAGAGTTAGCCGTTCCTAAGAAATTCTACAATCAACTGGTCAAAAAACATCCTGACTTTTGTGCGAACATTCCTTATTTGTATAGTCATAGTGCCTTAGAAAAAAAATACTATTACAACTTGCTAAACATCTGCCGCAAGCATCAATTTGAGTGGTCGTTTAGGGTTGTTTTATTCAACTTACTGGCTGGAAACAAGGAAAAATTGGATCGTTTTGCAAGCAAAGAAATGATTCTAAAGACAAGTGATGTCAAATTATTAGAAGTTATCCGATTAAAAGCTTTAGAGTTTTATCATAATAAGTGGGGTAAAAACACAGACCGACCGCTGACAAAAGAGGCACAATTGGCTGTTGTAGGGAAAGTTAGCATCAACAAGCAAGAACTACGCAAAAAACTAAAGGACCAAGGCATCAAATACAGTTCTAAAATTACGCCAAAAACAACCCACCTCTTGCTCGGACAACTGCCTAATGGAGCGTACAAAGAAGCATTAGAACAGCAAATTCCTATTTTGTCCGAACAATATGTTTTAGAATTTATTAACGATAATTCTGAGCAATACTTAGTTGATGATAGCGATGTAAACACAGCGCATATTGGACAACTCTTGTTAAGTGGTCAAGATGAAAATGTCTTATTGGCGTTGACTTTATTCAAACAAGGGGGTTTTCCAAAGGACTTATTAACAGAATTATTTTTAGCCCACCGTCAAACAGACAACAAAATCATACATCGAGAATCGGAACGATTGATTCGCCAATATGGCTCCATTAATTTAGTAGATGAACTTAAAAAAAATCAAATGATTTTTTCTAAGTACGCCTCGGAAGTTGGCGTTAAACGAAAACTAAAAAGCTTACAAAAACGAACCGAATTAGATTGTTTAAAGATTGCGCGCTATGGCTACCAAACTTATAAAAAAGGCTTTACGTTTATGCTCTCTGAGTCGCCACAAACAGAAAGTATTCAATTGCTCCGTGAACGAATTGAACATAAAACCTTATCCCTGTCTAAAATTGGCTTAACGACGATTCCCATTCAGCTCTTTGAGTTGCAAGAATTAGAGGTCTTGGACTTGTCTCATAATTATCAATTACGGTCTATTTCAACCAAACTGTTGCCCAAATTAAGTCAGCTAAAAACCTTGATTCTTAAAGGAAATTATAACCTTCTAGAAAATGAAAAATTGCTTCAAAAAATCAGCACGCTAATGCCAGACCTCAAGATTCAAGTCTAGGTTTCGAGCTTCCTTAAAACATAGCCGCTATTTCTTCAAAATAACGTTTAATAATTGCTTGTTCGTCAAACTCTTGCAAAGCCATTTCTCGCCCAAATCGCCCCATTTCTTGGCGCGCTTCGTCTGATAATTGGTACATTCTAAACATGGCATTTGCCAAGGCAGCCGCATCCTTGACAGGAACAATAAACCCGTTTTTAGTATCTCGAATCGTTTCTCGGCAACCTGCGGTATCGGTTGTTATAATTGGTTTTCCCATCGCCAAACTCTCTAACATAACCCTTGGTAAGCCTTCTCGATAAGAGGGCAAAACAACCACATCTGCTTCTTGCATAATAGACCGTACATCCTTAGAAACACCCCAATAACGAATCGTACCATTTGCTTCCTGTGCCTCTACCTCTGCTTTAGCTACTGCCGAGGGGTTTCCATCGTCAATTGCTCCTACGACCCAAATTTCAGTTTCTGGGCATTGTTTTTTAAACTGCTGTGCGGCTTCGAACAATTCCGTCACGCCTTTATCATACAACAAACGGCCGACAAATAAGTAAATTAACTTTTCGTAGGTTTTCTTTTTGGGCATTGGTTTAAAATGCGTCGTATTAATTCCCGAACCTTTGATCAATGTCGTTTTACTGGCAGGACATAAAGACAAATCTTCAAATAACTTTTTGTCGTCTCTATTTTGAAACGCAATACGAGTCCCCGATTTAAAAGCCATTTGGTACAATCTATTGGCAATTTTATTGACCAGCCCTTCTTTCAAGAAACTATAGCCCAAACCTGTCACCGTAGAAATACTCTTCACCTTCGCTCTTCCTGCCGCCAAACAACCATAAATATTAGGTTTTATGGTATAATGCAAGACCACATCCAAGTCCTTGGATTGATAAATTTTATACAATTCGTAGCCAAACCGCAAATCTTGAATTGGATTCATCCCTTTTCGACTCAAATGATGCACGGGAATAAAGGTACAACCTGTTGCTTCTATTTCAGAAACAAAATCATCCACTGGTGCAATGGCATAAACTTGATGCCCTGCCGCCAAAAAAGCGTTGACCAAGCCCAATCGAAAATTATAAATATTCCAAGCGGTATTTAAGACAATTCCTATTTTAAGTTGTTGCTGTTTCAATGTATTCACTGGTTAATTGATCTACGCATTCTTCTACGACTCCTACTTAGAAGAGTTTTCAGCGTTCTGAATAGAACTTGTTTTTTTGCACTAGATACTTATATTTACGTATCTTTATGTAGTTTTTTGACAATTTTTGCATTAATAAGAAAAAGTAAGCTTTGGGATTACCTATTTTTAGAGATTAGATCGCTTCGCTCTTAGATTTTAGATATTAGACTAAATTTTGATTATCAATAATTTAGTCTAATAGTATGAGCAGTGCGAACAAGCAGGCTTGGTGTCTTACACTAACAGGGCTGCTCGATCTAAAATCTAGTATCTAAAATCTAAAAATCAGCTAAGAGCTATCTGTTATTTAAATATTTGGCAAAAATTACTTCGTGAGAACAGTTGTTAAAGAACCCTTTATATTTTGAAAGGTACCCAACAGATGTCTTTTCACTCAAAACATCTTTACTCTTTCAAGCACAAAATACAGCTTTATCTAGTATGTTTTTACTTGCATGGCAAATACTTTATACAAAAGATTTTATCTTGTTGCCATTTTTTTTGGTGATCTGGATGAGTATGTTCTATTACTACCGAAACAGAAAATACTCCAATACCCTTATAAAAAAATACTTCCTACCCGCTTTAGGACTTCGCTTTTTAGGCGCCTTACTAACCGCATTCATGTACCAGTATTATTATGGTTATGGTGATACTTTTTTCTATTTCTTCGGCAGTAGGGATATTTACAATGCCTTATTAAACAATCCTGAAACAGCCTTTGAGCTTATCTTTTTAGAGCACAGAGATTGGTCGGTAAACTCCTACAATTCTGTTACCTTACATGGCTTTTTTGCCAACTCCAAAGAAGCAATGGTGATCCGATTGGCAGGCATCGTTAGTCCATTAGGTTTAGGAACCTATATTGGAACCTCATTTGCCTTGACTGTCTTTAGTTTTTTGGGTTGTTGGGCGCTTTATCGTGTTTTTTATGACCTAAAACCTGATTTACATTGGCCTTTAGCCTTGGCTATTTTATTCTTGCCCTCTATGTGGTTTTGGAGTACAGGAATCATGAAAGATTCTATTGTCATTGGGGCATTAGGCTTTTTTGTTAATGGCATTTATTATAGTCTTATTCGTAAAGAAAAGAAAATTTTACGCTCTATTGTATTTATTCTTTTAGGGGCTTACCTAATGAAAAACATTAAGATCTACGTCTTAGTAGCCATTTTTCCAGCAACCGTTGTTTGGGTCTTTTTTATGATAAAAGAGCGCATCAAAAATGACACCCTACGAAAGCTAGCAACCCCTATTTTTTTTGGTATAGGGGCATTGGGTGGAGTCGTTGTGATACAACAACTGGGCAGCGTGTTTTCCGAATATACCTTAGAAGGATTTTTAGAGGAAGCGGCAAAAGTTCAATGGTGGCTCAAACTGAGTACAGAACGAGACAATGGTACGGGCTATGATTTAGGGGTCTTAGAGCCTTCTCTTGGGGGCTTAATTGCTGCATTTCCCAAAGCGGTTAATGTCGCCCTTTTTCGTCCCTATCCTTGGGAGGCAACCAAAATCATTGTTCTACCCTCGGCAGCCGAAGCTTTATTTACCTTAGGCTTGACCATTTACGTCTTCTTCAAAGTAGGTCTCCTTAGAACCTTAAAGGCTATTTTCAACGACCCTGTTGTTCTATTTTGTCTTATTTTTGCGATCATTTTTGCCTTTGCAGTAGGCTTTACTTCTTTTAATTTTGGCGCATTAGCACGGTACAAAATTCCTTGTTTGCCTTTTTATTATGTTGCTATGATTTTGCTTTTAGACAAAGTTCGAAAGCCCCAAAAGAGCCTGCCCCCTGCGTCAACGACAAGGACAAAACAGGTTCCGCCTATCCCTATATAGTTCAATCATTACACGAATTGAGTCTGGATTATTTCGTCGAAATTACTTCAAAAGTAAAGCCTTTATTATGATAATACTCTAACAACTTGGGCAAGACATACGACAAATGTTTCCATGATTTTTGGCTATCGTGCAAGACAACAATAGAACCATCTGTAGCATTTTTACAGACATTTTGCCAGCATTGCTCTCCTGAAATAGACGCATCAAAATCTCCCGCTAATATTTCCCAAAGTACCATTTTATAGTTAGCCCGAAGGGCTTTTGCCTGCCCCCACTTTAAACGGCCATAAGGCGGCCTAAAAAGCAAGCTATCCACTTGTTCTCCACAAGCGGCAACATTATCAAGATAATCTGCCTTTGTTGTAGACCAGCCATTTAAGTGCTTAAAAGTATGATTGCCCACTTGATGTCCTTCTGCTATTATTTGTTGATAAATAGCTTGGTTTTTTTGTACATTTTCTCCCACACAAAAAAAGGTTGCTTTGGCATCATAGGCCCGAAGTTGCTCTAAAACCCAAGGCGTAATTTCAGGAATAGGGCCGTCATCAAAGGTCAAATAAAGTCGCTTGGAATTGGCTTCCGTTTTTCCTCGCCAGATATAATTTGGAAAAAACGACTGCAACCACCTCGGAATTTTGATAGGATAATACATAGTTTTTCGTTGCCCTTTATTTCAAAGTAAACGTAAAATCTACCACTGCCTTTATTTCTTCTTTTGACAGCATTTCTTTAAAAGCAGGCATGATCTTTCTGCCATAGGTAACCACCTCAATTCTTTGGCTGGCATCCAAAGGAGAAGAGGGCAATTCTTTCGCTCCGTTCATGCCCATTTTACCGTCGGTTCCATGACAAGAAACACAGCGTGTTTTATAAATTTCAATCCCCGAAATCGTTTCCGTTTTATTTTCGGGAGCAGCACAAGCCCATATACAAACACTTAAGACTATTAAAACAATTATAATTCGCATCTTTTTTAGGATTATTGGGAACTCTTATCCATCGTTCCGCATTATTTATTATATTAGGTATAAGATCAATGGTTCTTTGATTATCTGAAAGCGTACGAACGAGACTACCTTTGCATCTAATCATTGTTTAGCACACAAAATAATTAAAAAAGGCTGGACATTATCTATAATTAATCACCTTCTCAAAATAACAGCATCTATGAATCCAATTATTATTGTGGCTGCAGGCGTATTTCTGTTCTTTCTTTTTTCCACAGTTAAAATTGTACAAGAAAAATCAGCCAAAATTGTTCAACGCTTAGGTAGTTTTAGTCGAATTTTGCACCCTGGTGTCAATTTTTGTATTCCGATCTTAGAAACTGTGGCAGGAACGGTCAACCTAAAAGTACAACAATTAGATATTCATATCGAAACCAAAACAAAGGATGATGTATTTGTAAAACTACAAGTTTCTGTACATGTTCAAATTATGAAGAGCAAAGTTCGGGAAGCTTTTTATGAATTGGACGATCCATATAGCCAAATATCTTCGTATATTTTTGATACCGTTCGTGCAGAAGTTCCCAAATTAGAACTAGATGATGTCTTTTCTCGCAAAGACGATATTGCAACTGCGGTCAAAGCGGAACTATCAGAACACATGGAGAAATACGGTTACAGCATCGTACAAACATTGATTACCGACATTGATCCTGATGCTATGGTAAAGGAGTCTATGAATCGCATTAATGCTGCTAAGCGGAACAAAGAAGCCATTTACGAAGATGCCGAAGGTCGTAAAATTGCTAAAATTAAAGACGCAGAAGCTGACAAAGAATCAAAACGTCTACAAGGGGAAGGGGTTGCCGAGCAACGTCTAGCAATTATCAAAGGTTTTGCCGATTCGGTCGAGGACTTTAGTAATACACTCAATGATGTTTCCCCCATTGAGATTATGCAGTTTGTCCTCTTAACCCAGCATTACGATACGATCAAGGATATTGGAGAGAAAAATAGTGCGATTATTGTTCCTTATTCTCCTGGTAATTTGCAAAACCTACAACAACAACTAATGGAAGGAAACCTAATGGCGGATGAAATTAATCGTTTGAGTAGAGAGCGGGCTAAAATTCCAACAGATGCTAAAAAAACATTTGCACAGAAAGAAAAAGATATTTTAAATATTCAGAAGAACTTGGAGTAAGCTTTTACTGTTTTAACTTGAAAAATAATTGAAGAAATGCTATAGGACGGATTGTTCTATAGCATTTTTTATGTATGAATGAGGTCCCGTCTTGTAACTATCCTTGCTTTAATTCATTAAGTAATAAAAATCTAGTATAGGACAAAACAGTACTTAGCTTAGCTGCGCTGCTAAGGATAGACAAAAATGATCTTTATGAAAAAAACACTTCTTTTGTTAAGCGGTATACTATTTATAATACTTTGCTCTTTTCAGGGAAGTATGAACAATTGGGCTATTCTGAAAGCCGTTCAATATAATGTTGTCGCTGACAGCATGAATCTATTGGGCTTAAAAGGAACACCAATTAAAAACCCAACCATTCTGGCGATTGATGGCACAACGATTACCTTGAAGGGGTATTTTCACAAGGTCCCTGGAGCGCCTACCATTTTCAATAAGATTTTATTCTCTCAACATGATTCCTGGAACTGGGACTGCCTTGTTGGGCAACCTAGTAATTATACCTTAGGAACAATAAATAAATAAGATGAACATTTGAATAATATTTTTGCCTCAAATTCTACTAAAGAATCGGGCGTGTAGCCCG
>CACVAQ010000113.1 GCA_902727865.1 uncultured Aureispira sp.
TAAGACTTCCTTGCACCCCGTTTTTGGGTATCTTTAATACGCTGTGCTTGCGGAATATCCACTACCTAATGTAGGTTGCCAATATATGTTTTTTTGAAGAAAAAGGCAAACGCTGTTCCTTATCTCTAGTAATTTTCACACAACAAAAAAGCTGCTCTCTAATAGAGAACAGCTTTCGTTTATTTTCTTGATTTAGGGCTTCGTTTATAACAACGCTCTAAATTCATCGCTCATCAAATCTAAATCGCCTTGATCGACTAATTTTTTAAGTTCACGTTGAACATTTTTAGGCAAGCTTGCTGTATCTACAGACTCCATAGATAGTTCTACATCTGCTCCTTCGTCCCCAAAACCTTTTAAGGTCAAATGCTTTCCAGCAACTCCTAATGTAAATTCACGTTCTGTATTTCCATTCAGAGGGATTCCGTTAATCACGGTCACTTTTGCGCTTTCGTTTTTAATAGTATACAACATACGAACGCTATCCTGTCCTGGATTAAGCACCACCACACCTTTATAATCTAAGCCCAAACAAATATTTTCCAAGAGCCCCATAATTTGCTTTTCCATTTTAGCGGGCATCTTTGCAAACATTGGATTCTTCGAACTAGTCGTTTTAATATCGACCTTCCAAAATTTATTGAAGATAGGTTTAAGAAATGTTGATTGTTTATTTGTTTTAAAAGCATCTTCCATACCACCGAGTAAGGCCTGTTCTTTTTCCTTTAGCTCTACACTCAAAAATGGCGTACAGTATTTCTCGATACACTCCTCTGCCTCCAGATGAAAGATGTCACTCGCTTTTCGCCAAGATCGAAACGCTGCCTCCAAATCGCCTTTCGCTTGGTACAGTTTACCCATACTAAAGTGCCCTTCAGCATTCGCTTCTTCGTCATCCATGTCTAACAAACCTTGAAAAGCAGCCGCTGCGGCTTCCCACTGCTCTGCTTGTACGTGGATCACTCCTTTTTTATTGTATAACATCCATTTGTTATCCAAAACGATATCTAAGCCTAAATCTAAATAAGTGATTGCGGCCTCCATCAAACCGTCTTTGACACGAGCCTCTGCAATTCCGATATAAGAATCAACTAATTTAGCATCCAACTTAATTACTCGGCTAAAATCATCTACCGCTCCAGTGGTATTTCCTTGATGCAAACAAGCCCAAGCTCTACCTAATATAGAACTTAAGGCAGCATAATCACCATATAATTCTCGGTCTATCGCTTCGGTATAGGCCATTTCCGCCCCTTGATAATTTCCTTGTTCTGCATAAAATGCTGCTTGGCCGCTGTGTCGGCTAGTATCCTCTGGTGCTTGGCTAATCCAGTCTTTATAGGCTTGCTCGGTCGCTTTTACATTGCCACTCATGCCGTACAAGTTGATTTTTTGCAACCAAAGTTCTCGATCATCTTTGTTCGATTCCAGTGCTTTCTCTATATCTTCTAGGGCTTCGGTATAATTGCCTAAGCTGGTATGAACAATTGCTCTAATTCGGTAAGCAACATCATAATCAGGGGATACTTCTAAGGCTCTGTCCAAATAACCTAAAGCCTCTTCTAGCGCATTTTCATTACTAGCATAAACGCCCATTGCGACCAAAGTATCAACATGATCGCCGTGTACATCTAATATGCTTTTATATATTTGTTTTGCTTTTTCTTCTTCATTCAACTTCGCATGCATCAATGCCAAGCGTGCTTTATAATCTGGGTTATCAGAAGCTTTTTCTATTGCTTGTTGATAATATGCTATTGCATCGTCTATGTCTCCTTGCAAAAACATAGCTTCTCCTACATAATAATAACCGAAAGCTTCTTCTGGGAATGCGTCTATTGCTTCGTCAGCCAAATCTTCGGCCTCTTCATAATCTCCGTCTTCTAAGGCGTCCAAGATATCTTCAAGTAGTTCTTCTCTCTCTATGAGCTCCTTCTCTGTCATAAGTATTAAATTCGTATCGTGATTATTTTCTAATCTAGTTAACTATCGGCATTAATTGGGTTTAATTAATGGACTTATTACCCTTGTAAGTTATGTAATAGTTTTTAGATAAAAAAATCTAAATTTAAATTTATTCTGTATCCGCTTTTTTCCTTCTTCAAACAAGTTTCTTTGATCTTAGCTTATAACTAAAAATCAGTGCGTCGAAAACACACAAAAAAAACTCTATCCAAATAACAATCAACCGATTAGGAGCAACAACAAAAATAGGGCTTACTATCCTAACCTAAGCCTTCTCCATGAAACTATGCTCTATTAGAACAAATCACTAGAAATAAATACAAAAATTTAAATAAGTAGATGGACAAAATTAGTAGTATAAAAATAGGCGTATATTTTTTTCGCTAAAGAGTTAAAAAATGAAGCTTTACCTTCGGTGCTACTTCGTGGTAGCGAGCTAAAGCAAGGCTTTTTAAGGAAACAGCTCTGAATTGGAATATACCTTTTAAGTGAAAAATTGTAAGTCGTTTATTATCAAAAGAAAATAGACAACTTTCTACTTAAAAGGTACGAGGTATACTGTCTAATAAAAAAATTGGTTTAAAGGATTATCACAGGATTTGTCAAAGAACGTTTATTTTTAATAAAAGATTAATTAAATAGAAGGGGCTACAATATAAAAGTAATCACTAATTTTGTGTAAGTTAGCTAATCTGTGTTCAAAATACACTTAGAGGAACCTACTTATGTATTTACTCCTCTTACGCAAAAAAATAGGCAACATTCCTTATGGTTTCTTAGGAACAAATCAAGGGATTGTATTGGTGTTTTGAATATTATTACAAAAGAAACTACTACGCTCAGGAATTATAAATTTTATGGCAGAAGAAATAGAAAAAATAATCGAATCAAAAAAGGTACCTATTGACTTACAGCCTGTCAATTACCCTATGCCTACCGTGGAGGAAATGACCAGTTGGCCGATTCATAAGCTCAGTCAAGAACGAGAGGAGTTTATGAAGTATGCCTCTGAATTCACAACGCAACTGATTATTAATAAAAAGCGAAAAGAAAGCATGAGTGAAGCCATCGCGAAGGTGCTTTACTTGGAGCGAATGCGGATTGTGAACGAACCGTGGAAGGTCGATCCACCAGATGAACTGGATTTTTGGAACGACATTCGAAAAAAGTTACTCCGCAAATCCTTGGATCAAACCGAGGAGAATGTTAAGGAATACAACCATGGTTTACTTAGACGGATCACGGAACGCTATTTGAGAGAAATCATGAGTAATTTCAAGATTCCTACGTACAAAATGGCTCAAAAATTCTTGCCAAAACTATTTAGTACCATCTTGAATGCTTCCAGCTTTTTTCGTTCGAAAAAACGACTTCAAGATAAGCTACAAATTGTTGGCGATGTAGATATGATTCGGACCTTAGTTCCGCAAGGAACTATTGTTTTGGTTCCTACTCATTTTAGTAATTTAGATTCCATTTTGGTAGGCTGGGCAGCCGATCAAATTGGGCTTTCTGCCTTCACTTATGGGGCTGGTATTAATTTGTATAATAAAATACTAGGCTATATTTTTCCTCGTTTGGGGGCTTATGGTTTAGATCGTCGCAAGAAAAATGTTTTCTATTTGGAAACCTTAAAGGCCTATTCTCAATTGAATATGGAGCGCAGGGTACATTCTATTTTCTTTCCAGGAGGCACACGCTCTCGTTCTGGTGCCTTAGAAGGCAAACTTAAAATGGGTTTACTAGGAACGGCTATTGATGCACAAGGCTCTTTATTTCAAAGCAAAGCCGATAACAAAATTTTTATTGTTCCTGTTGTACTCAATTATCATTGTGTGCTAGAAGCCAAGAATTTAATCAATTCTCATTTGGAGCGTACTGGAAAAGAGCTCTACTTGATAGAGAAAAAAGCCTTTGGAGGGATTTTTAAATTCCTTAAATTTTTCTGGAAATTTTTCTCTTCTACCTCTGAAATTGTCGTTAACTTTGGACAACCAATGGATGTTCTCGGCAACTTTGTTAACAAAGAAGGACAAAGTCTCGACAAACGAGGCAATGTGGTCGATTTGAGAGGTTACTTCGTTTCGGGCGGAGTGGTACAAAACGACCAGCAACGAAATGCGCAATATACCAAAATGCTGTCTAAGCAAATTGTTAAGCGTTATGCTAGAGAGAATGTTGTTTTAAGTAGTCATTTGGTGGCGCATACTGCATTTAATATCTTTCAAAAAAAATACCCAAGTTTAGATTTATATGGTATCTTGAGGCTTCCAAAAGAGGATCGGGTCATTGCTCCTGAGGTCTTCGAAAAGAATATTGACTTGCTTCGGAATCGTCTTTTGGAATTAAATCAAGCAAGTAAAGTTCGGTTGTCCAATGTGGTTAAAAATGGCAGTATTCAAGAATTAATCAAACATGGTATTGATAATATTGGGATTTTCCATGTTCAAAAAGCCTTGTTTATTGATAAAAAACAGCAAATTAACAGCGAAGACTTGAACCTGTTGTTGTATTACCACAATCGCCTATTAGGCTACCATTTATCAGAATATATTGAAGTTAAAAACATAAAGTAATAATGAGAACACTACTATTCTATCTATTTTTTTTAACCCTTCTGACCGCCTGCTCTAATGAAGAAGACAAAGCTTGGGATCTTGCTTTAAGTCAAAGTTCTAATGCGGCATTAGACTCTTTTTTATTGGTCTATCCTGATAGCAAATATATTTCTGAAATTGCGACCTACAAGGAGGAGTTTGCTTGGTATGCAGCAAAACAAAAACACACGGTTTATAATTATAAAAAGTACTTAGTAGATTTTCCAAATGGCAAATACAAAGAGCTAGTTCCTGGCCAAATTGATTCTATTAGCTCGGCTAATATCAATCTAGAGGATTTAACCAAAAGTACGTTTGTCGGTAAAATTGATTACGGAGATCGTGCCATAGAAGTTATTGGGTTTAATTTTTCTGAAATCAGAAAAGACAGTGCTGGCATTCGTTTTATTGCGAACATCAACACCTCGGACAATCGTAAAACGATTGAAGGTAGAATTGATCCGAATGGTTATACGGTGATGTTTATGGAAAATACGGGCAATAAAACCATGTTGAACATTACAAATGGTAGAGCCTACAAGAAAGGCAATAAAATTATGCTAGAATCAACCAATCTTAATCAATATTGGAACCTGATTAAATACGATGAGGAATAAGCTTTTTAGGGTTGACTTAGCTGCGCTGCGCCTTTGTTACCTATGGTCGCTTTGTGCGTCGCTAAGCTCCTGAGCGCTGCGCTTTAGTTCGCTTAGTTCGGGTATGCAACCGAGTAATACTTAAACATTCAAAATGATTTATAGGTAAAATTTTGAATTTCACTTAAAATTCATTTATTTCCCCAAAAATTACATTAAAAAAAACGGATACCATTCAAATTATAATCTTATGAAATTATCTTATGTAGCTCTCCTAGTTGGAATATTAGGCGTATTTTTTAGTTCTTGCAACAATTACCAAGAGCAGTATGATGCATTGGTTGAAAAAAATGCTATTGACCAAAAACGTCTGCATGAATTAGAAGAAGAAGATCGTTTAGTTCGTGGCGAATATTCTCTCGCAATTGAAACCTTAAATTCTATTGAGGATACTTTGAGAACGATTGCAACGAATGAAAAAGAAATTCAGCGATTAACCCAACAAAAAGAATTTAGTGGCTCCTTATCTCAGCGTCAGGCTATTATTGCTAAATTGCAAGTTCTTAGAGATGAGAACGAAGCTGCAAAAGATGCTGCTAAAAGTATGCAAAGAAGAGTGCGTTCTTACCAAATTGAGAACCAACAACTCAAAAAAATGATTGCTCAGGCAGAAACTAGAATCGTCGAAAAAGAAGAAGATCTAAAAGAGGCTCGTTTTATCATTGATGACATGGAGTTGGCGCTTGCCAAAATGGAAGGTCAATTGACCGAGAAAAGTGGGCAATTGGATGATGCCTACAAAGATTTGAAAGAACGCAATGAAACCTTGACGGAAACGAATGGGAAATTGGCAACAACGATTGCGGATTTGGAAACTAAAAATGAATTTATTGACGAACAAGCGAAAGCTTATGTTGCTTGTGGAGATAAAAAAACGTTGCGAAAAGCAAGTATTTTGAGCAAAGGTAGCATGAAAAAACTCACTAAAGGTTATCAGGAGTCTGTCCGTCAAAACGGAGATGAAATTGACTACTTTAACAACGATCAAATTGATTGTGGTGGTGACGGAGAAATTGTTTATGTCTTGCCGCTTCGAGCTGAAAGCTCTTACGAGATACAAGGTAGTGTTCTTCTTATCAAAAATTCAAAAGCTTTCTGGGCAACAGACAAAACGGTTGTTCTCGTAAAAAATTAACAACATCATAAAATCACTGCCCTCCTCTATTTGGGGCGATGACCTGTTTTGATTTTCCTTAACACCTAACAAGAATAAAACACTTATGAGAGTAACTATATATATAGGACTTCTATTCATTGTTGCCCTAACAACAAGCTGTGAAGATTATCAAACTAAATTGGAAGAAGCGCAGAAAGAGCAGCAGTTATTAAGCGAACAATTAGGAACGCTCGAAGAAGAAGAAAGCCTTATTAAAGGCGAGTATGCTGATGCAATGGATGTTTTATCTGAAATTGATCAGACGCTAAACGATATGGCGCAGCGCAATTCGGAAATGGATAAATTGATCCAACAAAAAGAACTTGCAAAAGGGACAACTAAGGAACAAGCCATTATGGTGCGCCTTCAGTCGCTTAAAAATGCAAATATTGAAGCGGACAAAAAAGCAAGAAGGTTGCGGACTAAAGTAAAAGCCTTTAAGGTTGAAAATCTTCAGCTTAAGAAAATGATCGCTCAACTCGAAAGTAGATTTGTAGAAATAGAGCAGGAAGTCAACACCGTTCAAACTACGATTGGCAATATGCAAGTAAGTTTGAGTAAGTTAGAATCAGAGGTATCGGTTACCGATACCAAACTGACTTCTGCCTATGCTGACTTAAAAGTGCAAACGGATAAATTGGCTCGTACCAACACGGAATTAAAAACAACGCTTAGTGATTTACAGCGTAAGAATGCCTTTATTGAAGAAGATGCAAATGCTTATGTTGCTTGTGGTAGTAAGCAGGTTTTGCGTCGAAACAATATGCTTCGGCTTTTAAGTGCCAAAACCTTGACGATTGACTATCAAAGTCAAGTAAAATCATTGGGTTCGCAGTTTGATTATTTCAACAATCTAGCGATTGATTGCGGTAGTGGTACAATTGAGTACATTCTTCCTCCTAGAGACCCTAATTCTTATAAAATAGAAGGCGAAGTGGTTCGAATTTTAGATAAAAAAACGTTCTGGGCAACTTCAAAAACAGTTGTTTTAGTTAAAAAATAAGGTTGGTTGACAACTCAAAGGAACGGTCAAAAAATAAGATGAACAAAATTTGAAACGAGGTTTTTGTTTCAAATTTTGCTAAAGATGTAGCGGCTGGCAAAAGGGTCAAAGAACCAACATAAAAAGGAGCATTGGTAATCTATTATCAATGCTCTTTGTTATATAACTAATACTTCGTGGGATTTTTAGTTTTTTACCAAAAAACATAAAAACCATTTCATATTAGTTTGATTATCAATA
>CACVAQ010000114.1 GCA_902727865.1 uncultured Aureispira sp.
AAAAAAGCTGTTTTATAAGAAGTGCAAATACCTAAGAAGTTTGTTTGTTTCCACAAAAAGCAAAATGGCAAACTGCTACAATGAATAACAAAGAAAAACGCCCAAACAATGAAGTTAAAAGTGTACATAACATTGCTATTTTGCTGGGTTTGCATGGGAATTAGTTTCGCTCAAGTGACAAAAACACTTCACCAAACGTTTACTTTAGACGCTGCCGAAAAGGTGAACATTAATGTAGTGGCGAAAAGTGTAGAGATGAAAGAGACAAATGGCTCTAGAATTTTGGTAGAAACGAAAGTGATGATTTCTCTGCCCAATGCTCGTTTACTTGATTTTGTTTGTAACAGTGGGCGTTATGATTTAATCAAAAGAATGGACGAAACGACTAGGGAATTAACAATTGCATCGAAGAAAACAAATGATATACTTATTATAAAAGGTGAGGAATGTGTTGAAATTCTAGAATACGTTATATATATGCCTACTAGTGTCAAGTTTGCGAACAATAGCACTTTGGTAGATGGTAAGGAATAAACCTACATAATACTTAACAGTACTGTTAAGTATTATGTTTTTAGATAAAAAGACGTTAAGTTTATTAAAACTTAACGTCTTTTTTTATTTAGGTAAGAAAAAATATTTTATTAGTGTAAAAGTAAAATAAATCAAGAGTAGTATGAAACAGAACGAATTGGGAATTTAATTTGGACTTAAGTCTTTCTTATAAAATAAAAGTTAAGGTTGATTCAAACAAATTTTATTTAAGTATATAGGTTTTAAAAAATTAGGAAACTCTAAATTGTCCTATTCTAAAAAAGGCTTGTTTAAATGCGAAGATTAAGCTATCTTCACAATGTTAAATGATCAGTGCCCTAGAAACATTTGTCCCAAATTATTCCACACAACGAATTGATCTTACCATGCAGTACTTTATCATAATTTTATTCACGGTACTATTTTCAAGTAGTTTATCCGCTCAGGCGACGGCTTCTACCAATGAATTAGTTTCAGCAACAAACATTGAAGTTCTAAATCTGAATTTAGATTCAGATAACGTAGAAATAAGAGAAACAAAAGGAAGTAGAATTATTATTGAGTCCCAAATCAAGCTAAGCACTGTTAGTAATACTGCCTTGTTAAACTTTCTAATTAACTCTGGCCGTTATAGCTTAGAGAATAAAGCGGATCTTACAACTCAAACATTGAGTATTTCTCGCAAAAAAACAATGAATGTATTGTTAGTAAAAGGAAAAGAATGCGAAGAGATCATCAACTATATCATCTTAGTACCTGCTAGCGTTAAAATGGTGCATACGAAATCAGCAACAGCGAGTATAAAGTAATTTTTAGGTACGTGTTTAATAGAAACCACCCTTGAGAAATCAAAGGTGGTTTTTTTTTGTAAAAAAAAAGAGAAGTTTGCAACAAAATATGAATTTCTTTGTTTCTTTAATGTAAGTAAATAATAGTTTTACTATCTCAAAAATTAGCATTGCTATGGACACACTAAAGGGACATCCTTTAAAGCGTTTTTTTCGGTTGTTAAAATTAGATAAAAAAGACATCGGTTTTATCTATATATACGCCATATTTGAAGGGATTATTAGCTTGACGATTCCTGTCGGAATTCAAGCAATTATCAATTTGATTGCCTTGAATCAAGTCTCTTCTTCTTGGATTTTATTAACGTTCCTTGTTGCATTAGCAACAGGTGTAGCGGGAGCGATGAAATTGATGCAACATGTTATTACAGAGACGATTCAGCAAAGAATTTTTACTCGATCTGCCTTTGATTTTGCGTATAGAATGCCTCGGCTACAAATGGAAGCGATCAAGAATGAATATGCACCAGAATTGGCCAATCGTTTTTTTGATACCTTGTCTATTCAAAAAGGGATTCCTAAAGTGTTGGTTGATTTATCAGCAGCGTCCTTACAGATTATTTTTGGTTTAATCTTACTGTCGCTTTATCATCCTTTCTTTGTTTTATTTGGATTTATATTGTTGGTTTTAATCGCCATTATTGTCGTGAGTACGTTTTCTCCAGGCTTATCTTCTAGTTTGGTGGAGTCCAAATACAAATATAAAGTAGCGTACTGGTTGGAGGAGTTAGGACGAACAATGGGCTCTTTTAAATTAGCAGGAAGAACACAATATCCACTTGAAAAAACAGATGAGTTGGTCTCTGGATACTTGAAATATAGGAAGAAACACTTCCGAGTCGTAAAAGTACAGATTGTTAGTGTCATCATTCTGAAAACATTAGCAACCGCAGCATTATTGTCTATCGGAGGTTTGTTGGTGATTAATAATGAATTGAACATTGGGCAGTTTGTGGCGTCTGAAATTGTGATCATTATCATTCTAAATGCGTTGGATAAAATTGTGATGGGGATGGAAACCATCTTTGATCTCTTAACTGCTGTTGAAAAAATAGGCATGGTTACCGATCTTCCTTTGGAAGAAGAAAGCGGGCTGGACTTTAAAGAAATTTATTGCCCTAAAGGGATGGCGATTAATATTAATAACTTGACTTATGAAACGGGCGATCACCAACAAAGAATATTGGATCAAATCACCTTGGATGTTCACTCTGGAGAACGAATTTGTGTGGTAGGGGCAAGCGCTTCTGGAAAATCAACTTTATTGAAGGTGATTATGGGTTTGTATAATAATTTTTCGGGGACAATCTCTTACAATGACATCCCTAGAAAAAACATGAACATTGCCAGTTTGCGTTCCTACATTGGAGATCATGTTACGGAAGAACATCTTTTTTATGGCACTTTAATCAAAAATATCACGATGGGACGTCTAGATGTTTCTATTCAAGATGTCATTGAAGTCTGTAAAAAAATTAGTTTATCTGACTTTATCAAAAGTCAACCAGAGGGCTTAAATACCATGATTTCATCGGATGGAGAACGCTTGCCTCAAAGTGTGATTAAGAAAATTATCTTGGCAAGATGTATTGTTGATATGCCGAAACTGGTGGTTACAGAACCCTTATTGTATAGTATGAGTTCAGATGATACCAAGCGTATTATTAATATATTGACTAACAGAGAAAATCCTTGGACCTTAATTGCGGTGAGTCGAAGTGCAAAAATGGCAAAAGCCTGTGATCGAATTATTGTAATGGATAAAGGACAAATTGTATTTAAAGGTTCGTATGCTGCATTAGAAGCACAACCTTATTTTGATCAGTTATTTGATGATGTTTAAACTTAAAATTAAAAGATGCTAAATATATCAGAAAATACGATAGAGAATAAAGGCTTGGAAAATTACCCTGCTTTTGGGAAGGTCACACAGCTAAATACGCCTCGAAAATTAGCCTATTGGGTGATTGGCTTTTTTGTCATGCTTATTATTATTGTGCTTTTGCCTTGGACACAAAACATAACGGCAAAGGGGAAAGTAACGACGTTGCGCCCAGAACATCGCCCACAAAGTGTGTATAGTACGATCTCTGGAAAAATTGAAAAATGGTATGTTCGTGAAGGGGAGTCGGTCAAAGCAGGCGATACCTTGGCTTATTTGTCGGAGGTGAAAGCGGACTATTTGGACCCCAAATTATTGGAACGAACTAGAAACCAAGTGAATGCTAAAGAATCGGCCAGAACCGCTTACAATCAAAAATCAGATGCTTTAAGTCAACAGTTGGGCGCAATGCAAGATGCCTTAATGTTTAAATTAGAGCAAACAGAAAACAAAGTAAAACAATATAAATTCAAAGTAACCTCGGATAGTATGGCCGTTAGTGCTGGTCGAACCGCTTACAACATTGCTATTTTGCAGTTTAACCGAACCGATACCTTGTATGCAAAAGGGATTAAGTCGAAAACGGATGTGGAGGACAAGCGCAACAAAATGCAAGCAACGGAAGCGAAGTTGATTGCAATAGAAAATAAATACCTGAGTACGAAGAATGAATTGTTGAATGCTCAAATTGAATTGAGTAGTGTGCGGAGTACTTATGCGGATAAAATGGCAAAGGTTCGTTCGGAGCGTTCGACGGCTATTTCTAGTATCTACGATGCAGAAAGTCAAATTGCCAAACTTGAAAATCAATATTCTAATTACGAACGACGGGCGACACTCTATCATATTATTGCCCCTCAGGATGGTTATATTACTAAAATATACCGCAAAGGGATTGGTGAGTTGGTCAAAGAGACAGACCCGATGCTGGCTATTATGCCAACGAATTATCAGTTAGCGGTTGAAACCTATGTTCGCCCGATGGATTATCCTTTATTACAGTTGAACGAAGAAGTTCGCTTTGTTTTTGATGGCTGGCCTGCTTTTGTTTTCTCTGGTTGGCCAGAGCAATCTTATGGAACGTTTAGTGGAAAAATTATAGCGATTGATAATGTTGCCAATGAAAATAGTTTGTATCGTATTTTGATTTCTCCGAGCGACAGCCCTGACGCAAAAGCTTGGCCAGAAGCCTTGCGAGTAGGAACAGGTGCTAGTACGTTGATTATGTTAAATGATGTTCCTTTGTGGTACGAGTTCTGGCGTCAGCTGAATGGTTTTCCGCCAGATTTTTATGAGGAAACCAAAACAGAAAAAGTAAAACTGAAAGCTCCAATCAAACATTTAAAAAAGTAATGTTCTTATGAAACCTATTTTAATAGCATTTGTACTTTTTTGTAGTACCAATTTATTGGGGCAAACAGATTCTTTATTAATAACGTACGAGCAATTTTTACAACAAATATACGAAAGCCATCCTATTTCCAAACAAATAAATATTCAACGGGATGTTGCTGCTCAATATTTGAAAAAGGCACGCGGGGGCTTTGATCCAAAAGTAGGCGCAAATTGGGATTTTAAGAATTTTGATCAAAAAAATTATTATAACCTACTAAATGCTTATCTAAAAGTACCTGTCTGGTCTGACATTGCTATAGAGGCGGGGTATAACTATACGAATGGCTACTACTTAAATCCAGAAAATAAACTACCTCAAGCTGGGCAAGCTTATTTGGGGGTTAAAATACCACTGCTAAATGGCTTGTGGACCAGCGAGCGGAGAACGACGCTAGAGCAGGCAAAATTAATGCTAGGCGCTAGTGAAGCAGAAATTCAGGCTTTGCTCAATGATTTGTTGTACAAAGCAGGTAAAACATATTGGGATTGGGTAAAGGTGTATAGCGAACTCTTAGTTGTCAGGGCTTCTTTGGAGAATGCAAGGCTGCAATTTGAAGCCACTAAAAGCGCTTTTAGACAAGGGGACAAACCTGCGGTAGATACGCTGAAATCCTTTATTCAAATACAAGAACGAACGGTTTTGTTGGCGAACAAACAAATTGAAGTCCAGAATGCTGCTCGACTCGTTTCTGCTTATTTGTGGAATGAAAACCAAGAGCCATTAATACTCCAAGAAGGCATGTATCCAGTAGGTTTACAACAATTGGCGATGCAACCCTTGGAGGCTGATTTGCTGAAAAATAGCCTCAATCAACTCCAACAACATCCTGCGATTTTGATGTATGATTTTAAGTTGGAGAACTTAGATTTAGAACGGAAATTAAAGGTGAACAACCTATTGCCTAAATTAGATTTTAAATATAATTTCTTATCGACAGAGCACGTCGATTTTTTCGCTTCTAGTGCTGCCGCACCTGTGGAAAATTACAAATTAGGCGTGACGTTTAGTATGCCAATTTTTATTCGAAAAGAACGAGCTGACTTGGCCTTGGTCCAATTGAAACTCAAAGCGACTTCTTACCAACAAGAAGCCAAACGTAGAGATTTGCAAGTGAAGGTAGAAAACTACTTCAATGAAGTCCAAAATTTTGCCTTGCAAACGACAACTATTGAACAAATGGTTGCCAATTATACCGCTTTATTGGAGGTCGAAAGAATCAAGTTTTCTATTGGAGAATCTTCGGTTTTTATGGTTAATACTAGAGAAAATCAATTACTTGATGCTCAAATGAAGTTAATTAAACAACAGGTAACGTATCTAAAATCTCGAACAGCATTTTTCTGGATTACAGCAAATTTACAAACCAATTAGTAGGAGACAAATACTTGATTTTGTCCAACCACTTAGGCAAGCAATTTATGCGCACTTTAGGAGATCGAAAGTAAGATTCTATAAAGGTATTTCTAATTAAGAAACAAATAACGTATCTTAAGACAGAAAGTAGAATCACAAACAAAGAACGAATTATGAGCGATTATAAAATAAGCAAAGACGACCTAAAACGCCTAAATACAAAAGAGGGCTATCAAAAGCTGTTAAGCTCTAAAGAGGTGAATGTCAAAAAAATCTTGAAGACATTAAAATACGAACAAGAGCTGAACGATTTGCAGATTGAATTGCTCAAAATGCAAGGTTGGGCTGCTGCGAATGGCAAACGGGTGGCGATTTTGTTTGAAGGACGTGATGCCGCAGGAAAAGGAGGCACGATTCGTCGCTTTGTAGAGCATTTGAATCCTCGATCTATCCGTATTGTTGCACTACCAAAACCAACAGAAGAGGAGCGAGGACAATGGTATTTTAGACGCTACATCAATCAATTGCCAAACCCTGGTGAATTGACCTTCTTTGATCGAAGTTGGTATAATAGAGCAGTGGTTGAACCTGTGAATGGATTTTGTACGAAAGAAGACTATGACTTGTTTATGAAACAGGTGCTTAGTTATGAAAAAATGTTGCAAGAATCAGGGGTTGTTTTAATCAAATTTTGGTTGGATACGAGCAAAGAGGAACAGGCAAAACGATTTGAGGCCAGAAAAAATAGCCCTTTGAAACAATGGAAATTTAGCCCGATTGATGAAAAAGCACAAGAACTTTGGGACGTGTATACGGAGTATAGAGATGCGATGTTTAACAAAACACATACTAGAAATTGCCCTTGGGTAATTGTACAAGCAGACGATAAAAAAACAGCGCGTTTGGCAGCCATTCGCTATGTTTTAAATGCCTTGCCTTACGAAGGTAAATCGAATGCTAAAGTGCGTCTGAAGCCAAATTCTAAAGTTGTGAAAAAGTATAAAAAATAATTATGTTTTTGCCTAAAAAACCAACCAGTTTTAAAATACGTTTGTTGACTTTTTTGCTCAATCTTTTTCCAACCTACCGTAGAACAGGTGGACGGGTCATATTTGTAACCACCGATTTTTCAGACGTACATGTTCGTTTGAAACTCGGCTGGGGAACTAAGAATTATGTCGGAACAATGTTTGGCGGATGCATGGCTTCGGCAGCCGATCCGATCTATATGATTCAGCTGATGCGGATGCTAGGCGAGGAGTATATCGTCTGGGACAAGTCTGCGAGTATCCGATTCAAACGACCTGGAGACCGAACCTTATACATTCGTTTTCTGATTACAGAGGAACTGTTGGCAAGTATCAAAGAACGTGTTTTAACAGAGCATGAATTTGATATTGAATTAAGTGCCGATTGGGTAGACGAAGAAGGAACGGTTTATGCAACAGTCGAGAAGGTTTTGTACATTGCTAGTAAAGCCTTTTATAAGGAAAAACAACGGGCTCGGAAAAATAAAAAATAAAATAAAAAAGCGTTTTTTTTTAAGAATAGTGGACGTTTTGAAATTTGTTGCGTTCTATTAATAAGTTGTCTTATGTTAAA
>CACVAQ010000115.1:0-6733 GCA_902727865.1 uncultured Aureispira sp.
TTTGAAACAAAACAATGTTTAAAAAACTATCTCTACTCTTAAGTAGTTTGTACTTTTTTTCCAATACAGCTTCTGCCCAAGTGTTAGAAAACTACGATTTTCATGCGCCTACTTGTGAAGAAAAATGTATGAGTTATTTTAATGACACGGCAAGTGGCGTGAACAATGTCAACGCATTTCTTTTAGCGAAAATGACAGAAATGATGTATCTAGAGCGATTGGATTATCAAATGCGTTATATCTCGAACGATTGTAAAGTGATTGATACGATAGAATCGACGGTTGCTTTTAGAAGCTACTCTGTGGTCAAAGACAGTAATTTTCAATCGGTTTATGCCGCTCGGTTTAGTCATTATTTTAATAATCCACTAGAAGAAGAAGCCTATCACAATACGCACAAATCAGAAGAAGGAGCCGAAGAACATACTTATTTTAAGTTTATTCATAAATTACATGTTCATGATGCTCGATTTTTAGGCATTAAGTACCAATCTGGTTTAGACCCTGAGTTGATTCTTATTTCGACTCCAACAACTATTTTTATCTTGTTTAGAGGAACCGATGATGTAGAAAAAAATGAGTGGGCAGAGTGGTTAGGCACCGATTTTCGGATCAATCAAACGCCAGCAGGAGGGGCTTTGGCTGGAACAAGCATTCATACGGGGTTTTGGCTAAGTTTTGATTTGATTCGAGATGAGTTAATCGAAAGCTTGGCAAGGTTTGATGCTAAAGACAAAAAAATATGGGTGGCAGGACACAGTTTGGGAGCGGCACTGTCTATTATTACAGGAATGTACCTAAAATCGTATGGCCTCAATGTTCAAAATGTGTATGCTTATGCCTGCCCTCGGACCATTGGAAATAAAGCCTTTATTAAAAAAAGTAAAGAATTGTTACCCAATAGAATCCAGCGTTTTGAATATTTTCAAGACCCTGTGACAATGCTTTGGGCGCCTGGGTTTAAGTATGAATATGTTGGGCAGCGCAATTGGTACGATCACGAAGAGGCGGGAAATTATAAGCTGTATAAAAATACGGGAGAACGAGTGGTGGTCACTGGACCGTTTAGCCGCTACCCTTATATAGACACGACCGATATCAAGGAGGCCAACAGAATCCGACGAAATCAATTAGGCGGAACGACCGTTATTGGGATGGGAATGTTGCAGTATCACAATCCTCAATGGTATGTTAAAGCCACTTATGCACAATTAACAGAAGAAGAAAAAGAGCATTTGCCTAAAGTAGACGATAGTTATCCTTATCTTTACTCAGGTAGAAAAGATTCAAAATAAATTAATACAATGGAACAGAATACACATATAGATGAAGTAACGATGACTAAGTTGGTACTTCACAAAGTCGGAAACAAATCTCAGGACGAAGGAATCCGTATTGCCAAAAAATTATTTAACCTAACAGAAGATTTATCGGATGGCTTGATGTCCTATTTTTTGAGTGGGTTCAAATTGGAAGAGAACTACGAATTTAACCATGAGGTGGATTTGAGTATGAACGAAATTTATAATTACTGTTCGTACATTTTTGAGGATGTTGAAGCTAATTTTTACAACCAATCTATCAACATCTTAAAGCACCTATACGAAAAATCAAATCACGTAAAAGTAAAAGGCGGAGAGTTGTACATCGCTTATTTTCAAGACTGTATTGTCAACGATGAGCTCGTAGATGCCATTGGCATTTTTAAAGCAGAAAATAAAGATACTTACCTCAAATTGAAATTGGATGAAGAGGAAGAATGGACGCTGGATTTTGAAGAAGGGACAGATATTTCTAATTTGGACAAAGGTTGTTTGGTCTTTAATACCAATAAAGAAACAGGGTTTAGGGTGGCCTCTGTGGATTTGAAAAGTGCTGAAGCTAAATATTGGAAAGACGAATTTTTGACGATCACGGAAGTGCAGGACAGTCGCTTTCAGACCAAATCTTACCTAGAGATGTGTAAGGAATTTGGTAAAAGTGCTTTTAAAGAAGAGGACAAACACGAGCGAGTGGATTTCTTGAACCGTTCTAAGGACTATTTTGAGCATTACAAAGAGTTTGACGAGAAGGAGTTTAAAGAAGTGATCTTTGAAGATAATTTTGATAAAATTGATTCTTTTGAAGCGCACAAACAAGATTTTCAAGAAAAATTAGGCATTGAAGATACCGCAGAGGAACCGTTTCATATTGATAAACCGATGGTGAAAAAAGCGAAACGAGGGTTTAAAAATAACATCCAATTGGATACTCAAATGGAAATCAAAATTCTATCTTCTCAAGCGCAAGCAGATGGGTTTTTGGAACGGGGCTATGATGACGAAAAAGAGATGAAATACTACAAGATTTATTTTAATAATGAGAAGTAGTCCAAGGCTTTAACTTAGGAATAGTTTAGAATAAAGAGGAAGTAAACTAAAAAAAGTTTACTTCCTCTTTTCATTGATCGGCTGGATACGGAGAATAATCGCTTGACTTTTATCCTTTTTTTGCGTATAATTGAACCTCTGTGATCATAATTTGCTACACTAAAACTAAAAAAGACAATCAATGGCAAAAGTCAAAAAGGTATTTGCTTGTACAAGCTGTGGAACAACCTATTCAAAATGGACAGGGCAATGCAATGCCTGTGAAGAATGGAACACGATTCAAGAAGAAATCGTCGTAAAGGAAACGCCTAAGCAAGAAGCTAAAAACCTGTGGCGAAAAGGAGCCAAAAAAGAAAAGCCACGTCCCAAAAAATTAGCTCAAATTGAGACGGGAACAACGCAACGCAAAGAAACACATGATGGAGAATTAAATCGTGTCTTGGGTGGTGGAATTGTCGATGGCTCGATGGTTCTGATTGGAGGCGAACCAGGGATTGGTAAATCTACCTTGATGTTACAGTTGGCGTTGTCCATCGAAGCGAAAGTACTTTATATCTCTGGAGAGGAAAGCGAAGAACAGATTAAAATGCGTGCCAATCGCTTGGGCAAAACGCCCGATGATTGTTATATCATGTCCGATACGAGTTTGACCAATATCCTGACACAGGCGCAATCTTTAGAGCCCAATATTTTGATTATTGATTCCATTCAAACCATTACTTCTGAACACATAGAATCTGCTCCTGGGAGCGTTTCGCAAGTGCGAGAATGTGCCATTGAGTTTCAGCGCTTTGCCAAAGAAAGCGGCGTGCCTGTTTTTATTATAGGACATATTACGAAAGAAGGTTCTATAGCGGGGCCTAAAGTTTTGGAACATATTGTCGATGTGGTCTTGCAGTTTGAAGGAGACCGAAATTATACCCATCGTATTTTGCGAACCATTAAAAATCGTTTTGGCTCTACGTCAGAATTAGGAATTTATGAAATGCAAGGCATTGGATTGAGAGAAGTATCTAATCCCTCCGAATTATTATTATCACAAAAAGAAGAAGATTTAAGTGGCTCTGCCATTGCAGCCACCTTGGAGGGGATTCGCCCGATGTTGATTGAGACACAAGCCTTGGTGAGCACAGCCGTTTATAGTTCTCCACAGCGTTCTGCGACAGGGTTTGACTTACGTCGCTTGGGGATGTTGTTGGCGGTTTTGGAAAAACGTTGTGGGTTTCAATTTGTAAGCAACGACATCTTTTTGAACATTGCTGGGGGCATTAAAGTCAATGATCCTGCGATTGATTTGGCAATTATATGTGCCTTAATTTCTTCTTTGGAAGATGTTTCTTTGCCTAGTAATATTTGTTTTGCAGGAGAGATTGGCTTGTCTGGCGAAATTCGTTCTGTACAACGTGCCGAACAACGGATTCAAGAAGCGAATCGCTTAGGCTTTGAACAAATTTTTGTTCCTAGATTTAACATGAAAGGGATTGACCAAAAAGATTACGACATTGAAATTATACCTGTTGGAAAAGTAGAAGAATTGTACAATATCTTATTTGCATAGGAACAGTAAAAAAATAAGATGAACATTTGAATAATCTTTTTGCCTCAAATTTCACTAAAGAATCGGGCGTGTAGCTCGTGCCAGACCTTTGCGCCTAGCGCAAGCTTGCTCGTTCGCTACACTCATACTTCTCATCTTTAGCAAAATTTGAAACAAAAATCCAGCTTCAAATTTGTTCATCTTATTTATTGACCATTCCATAGGGCGCTGCGTCCCTATAAAATGTTGTCGATATGCTGTCGTAAAACAGCCTGTTTTATCATCACGAAGTCTCTGCTAAATACGTCGATTCAAAGAACCAAATAAAAAAGAGACTTCGTGATGATCTTATTTTTGTAGATACAACTGTGCACAAGCTTCGGCATCAGAAAGCGCATGATGATGATTCAATTCAATTCCTTTTCTAGCACAACAAGAACTTAATTTGGCTGGCTTATAGCCTTTTGCCCGATAAATTTTGCAGGTACATTCCCAACGAAAACCTAAATTATAATCTTCATAATCTAAGTCGTAATAGGCCATCGTGTTTTTCATAACCCCTCGATCAAAAGACTCATTGTGTGCAACAATGGTTTTACCCTCTAGGCGTTTGATAATTTCAGGAAATACATCTAAAAAAGTAGCTTTGCCAGCGGTTTCCTGCGGTTGAATGCCATGTACATTAATGGTTTGCCAAATGTACAAATTACCAGGTGGCTGAATTAGGGTATAATATTTATCGGTAATAATGCCATTTTCTACGGTGACCAGGCCAATCGCACAAGCGCTGTATCGGTGGTTCGTTGCGGTTTCAAAATCTATAGCTACAAAATTCATAGGATTCATTTTTTAATACATACTTAATTGACAACAACTTCATTGCCCTAGAACTTGCGAAGGTTTAATTTTTTAAGGGAATATCGACCTCTATTAATTGACTGGATTCAAATATATCGGCTGGCGAAATGACTTTTTCATCCAAAGGAATCTTGCCTTTATAACGCTCCTGCAACTTGTTTTTGACGATAGGATTGCTTAAGTCAAAGCTTTCTAATTGTTGCAATGTACCGAGTTCAATATCAAGGGCTTCTTTATAAATTTTCCAAACCAATTCAGAGCAATAGATTTTATCATCCGACCATTCAAAATAAAGATCGTAATGTTTTCCTTTATATTGTTCTCCAGCAGTTTTCATTTTTTTTAGAGCAGTTGAACTCAGAACCTTGGACGCATTTTTTAAGCGTTTGACAACATAATGCCCCTTCTTACCACGCTTAATCCAAGTTTTTAGAGGCGTTAATTTAACAGGTTCTATTGCTTCGTAAACCCAAAAAGCACCCTTTTGTTCATAAATAATTCCAACATGACTATAAGGAGAATGCGTTGCCAATTGGATGGCTTTACTTTGGCTAGAGTTAGAGGTTTGAAATATAATGTCCCCATTTTGAAAGGTAGGGGCAGTGGCTTCTTTGCTGTCTTTGCTTGTTGAACTCGCATCGGGCGCTATGGAATTTGATTCTACAGACGTACAACTTGTTAATAAAAATAGAGTAAATACAATCGAGCAAGCTAGCTCTTTTAGTTTTTTCATGCGTATGTTTAATCATTTTAAGTAATCGGCACAAAGCATTGCCGTAGAAAAACAGCCTTGCAATAGAAAACCACCCGTCGGGGCATCCCAATCCAACATTTCCCCAATAACGAATAAATTTGCTTCTTGTTTCAAAGAAAAATCAGTATTTAAGGCGTCTAAGGAAATACCTCCAACCGTAGAAATAGCTTCCTCAATAGGACGCAAGGTCTGTACGGGGATTTTTAGATGTTTAATCGCTTCTACAAATCGTTCTGGGGCTAAATATTCTTCTTTAGTAGTAAAGGCTTTGAGTAAAGCAAAGGAAGCTTTATCTAAATTAAATTCATAAACATAATTTTTAGGCTTCAATCGTTTGCCTTTTAGTTTGCCTAACAAACTTTGATGTGAATTGTTCGGCTTAAAATCAAGGGCAATGTGTGTTGCTGTTTCTGTTTTTAAGGCAGCACGAACAGGCGGAACAATAGGATAAATGGCATTGCCTTCTAAACCATAATTGGTAATCAAAGCTTCTCCTTTTACTAGCTTAGAACCAATTGAAATTTGGATGTTTTTTAAAGGCGTTCCAGCGTATTTTTCCTTAAAATCTGGGTTCCAATTGATTTCAAGACCACAGTTGGACGCTTCGAAGGCTTTGGTTGAAACCTTTAGTTGCTCAAAATAATTTAACCAGTTCATATTACTACCAGTAACCGACCAAGAAGCCCCACCCAAAGCAAAAATATAAGCATCGGCTTCTAGCGAAACGCTCTTTTCTTCATGTTGCACCAAAGGCTTTTGAGCAGCGTCAAAACCTATAAATTCATGCTTACAATGAATTTGAACACCATTTGTGACCAATCTATCTTTAATCTTTTGTAGAACTTGAATGGGTTTGATGCCTTTTTCTGGAAACACTCGACCACTACTTCCGACAAAGGTTGGAATGCCTAATTTCTCTAACCAAACCCGCATTGCTCGGCTATCAAAACGCTGAAGTGCTGCTTGCAAAATAGGATGCTTGGTATATTGAGTATACAAATCCTTGTCCACAGCCGCATTCGTAAGGTTAAAACCTCCATTGCCCGCCACCAGAAGTTTCCGACCAATCGTCTTGCCTTTTTCATAAATATGAACCTGGCAAGTAGCACTCAACTGTTCTGCTGCGATTAGCCCCGCTGCTCCACCACCAAGAATGATAATTTTTTTTGAGTGCATGCTGTTTGATTAAGGTATTTTGGTTACACGTTTTATTTA
>CACVAQ010000115.1:6833-11749 GCA_902727865.1 uncultured Aureispira sp.
TATGAACCTGGCAAGTAGCACTCAACTGTTCTGCTGCGATTAGCCCCGCTGCTCCACCACCAAGAATGATAATTTTTTTTGAGTGCATGCTGTTTGATTAAGGTATTTTGGTTACACGTTTTATTTAATGGTTTAGATGTTCAATACCAAGATTTTAGACCTTTATTATGGGGCTTTGACAACTCAAAGATTCCCCGCAGCTAATTTTTGCCACAGCGGACTCTTTTTCTTTTTCATAACAGTAGGTATTTGGTCGTAAGTAATTAGTTGCCAGCGTTCTGGCTTACGAATTTTTACTTACGACTAAAATAGTAAAGCCTAAGCTATTTTTTATGGGCTGGCAAAACGGTCAAAGAACCTTTATTATTAACAGTTGAAGGAAGCTAAAAGCGCAGCATTGAACATCTATAAGAGCACTTTTAAGGATTTACTTTTACAGATTTAATACGGATCAACATCAACAATGATTCGAACCGTAGAAAAACCTTTTTGTGCCTTCAAGTGATTGTGTACATCAACAATCAACTGTTTGGTATAGTTTAACTGTTCTGAATTTTTTCCCAATTTGATAATAATATCCCGAATATAGTAGGTTCTAATTCTAGAAATACCAGGCGTTGCGGGACCTAAGATTCTGTCCCCTAATTTACTTTTTAAACATTCGGCAAAGAAGCGACCTGCTTTATCGACCACATTTGGTTTTTTGTGTTTTAATTGAATTTTAATCAAGCGATGAAAAGGCGGATAAGCAAAGTCAATTCGCTCTTGCAACTCTCGCTCAAAGAACCGTTTAAAATTGCTCGTTTTGACTTCATTCAACACAGGATGATCCATTTTGTAAGCTTGAATGTAAACTTTCCCACGCTTCTTTTTTCGACCCGCACGACCACTCACTTGCAACAACAGTTGAAAGGCACGCTCTGTCGCTCTAAAGTCAGGAAAATGCAGCATTTGATCGGCACTTAAAACGCCCACTAAGCCAACATTATCAAAATCCAAACCTTTGGTAACCATTTGAGTCCCCACCAAAATATCAACCTCTTTGTTGGCAAAAGTATTGATGATTTTTTCGTGTCCGTGTTTGCCTTTTACGGTATCCCAATCCATTCTAGCGACTTTCACATCGGGCAAATAAATTTTTAATTCATCTTCAATTTTTTCCGTTCCAAAACCCTTGATAATTAAACCGTGATTGCCACAAGCAGGGCAAGACTTTGGCAAGCTACGATGGTGGTTGCAATAATGACAATGCAAGTCATTGCTAAACTTATGATAGGTCAACGTGACATCACAATCGACACAATCAGCGGTCCAGCCACACATATTACAACTATAAATAGGCGCATAACCCCGTCGATTTTGAAATAAAATTACTTGCTCTCCATTCGCCAAAGTTTCCTCAATAGCGGTTAAAAGCTGTGGCGTAAAATGCGACTTCATGCGCTTTTTCTTCGTCTCTTCGCCAGCATCTATGATGAAAATTTCAGGCAACGTAGCTTCTCCAAAACGTTTGTTGAGTTCGACTAGACCATACTTTTTTTGTTGTACGTTATAATACGTTTCTAGCGAAGGCGTTGCTGTTCCCAGCAAGGTTTTTGCCTGATACAAATAGGATAAAAAGACGGCTGTATCCCGTGCATTGTATCGAGGCGCAGGTTCGTTTTGTTTGTAAGAAGGATCGTGCTCCTCATCTACGATGATTAAACCTAAATTAGAAAAGGGCAAAAATAGAGCAGATCGAGCCCCCAACACGATTGGCATTCCATTCAGCGAATTGTGCCAAATTTCTACCCGTTCGTTATTATTAAACTTAGAATGATAGACAATAATTTGGTCTCCAAAATGTTTTTGAAGTCGCTGAACAATTTGAGCCGTCAAGGCAATTTCGGGCAATAAATAAAGTACTTGTTGCCCTTTCGCAATCACTTCTTCCATCAACTCTACAAAGACTTGCGTTTTTCCACTTCCCGTCACCCCATGCAACAGCACCACATTTTTTTCTTTGAAAGCCTCTTTGGTTTCTACCAAGGCTTGTTCTTGTGCATTCGACAATTTAAAATTACCAATCACTTCTCCTTCATAATCCGTCAAACGACTAATTTCTTTCTTATAGACTTCTAAGATTTTCTTATCCGTCAACTTTTTTAAGCCCGTCGAATCTATCCTTGCTCGATCATAAAGTGCCGTTTTGGGAACCTCTTCCATTTCTTTACTCAATTGAATAAATGCCATCAAGGTTTCTGCCTGTCGAATGGCACGAGTGCCAATCAATTCAAAGGCAGCTCTCAATTGGGTGGAATCGCTGAAGTAAGGTTCTGCAAGGCAAACCATGTCTACCTTTTTACTTTTGTATTTGTTTCTTAATTCTTCATTGACATGAATCAAGCGTTTTTCCATCAAACTTTTGATGTACGGATAGATGGTTTTTTGATCAATCAAGCCTTGAATTTCAGCAATGCTCAGTTCAGGTCTGTTGAACAAGGCTTCCAAAATAGTATATTCTTTATCGTTGAGGTCGTTGCTGGCAAAGTCTGCTTCTGTGAAATTAGGGCGCAAAGTAATCTTAGTTTCGCTCGCTAATTTTAGACCAGCAGGCAAGGCCGCATTCATAACTTCGCCCATTGTGGTGGCATAGTATTGGCTCATCCATTCCCACAATTTAAACTGTTTATCTGTCACAACGGCTTCATTGTCCAGTACATTTAGAATCGGTTTCGGGACGTAATTATCTGGCTCTTTGTTGTGAATTTTATAAATTAGAGCAGCGTATAGCTTGCTTTTTCCAAACTGAACTTCTACCCGACAACCAACCTGCACTAAATCTTTGAGATGAAGTGGAACGCTGTACGTATATAGCTTGGGTAAAGCAACAGGAACAATGACGGTTACAAATAATCGCTGTGTTTTTGCTTCCTTGTCATTTTCCAAAAGATGGAGCAGTTGATCCATATCGTGTTAATCCTTTATTTTTAAACAACTCATTTGTCTTAAATCTTATTCTGTACGCTAAAGATAGGCATAAAAAGAAGGATAAAAATGATTTCCACCTTTTTTTATTACGCAAAATAATGACTGTGTATCTTATTTGCTTATTTTAATGAAAAAACAAAAAAAAAGACAAACTCTTCCAATAGAGTTTGTCTTTTTTTAAGTGATGTCATTCAACTTTAGTGCGTAGAAGCTGTTGCCGAGCTATTCACTTTAATATCTTGACTAGGTCTTCCTTGATTTGCTTCTTGTTTCTTTCTTGCCAAACGCATTGATTTGGTTCTAAAACGTTTGTTGAAAGGAGCAAAGATATAGGCTTTGAAAATATAGCCCCAGAAATACTTCTCATTCAAGCTAGGATCAATTTTGTGTGCAATTTTCTCATGCGCTGCTTGCCCTTCACTCCAATGCATGTTTGCATTCATGTGATGTACGGTATGGAAACCATTATTAAACAAGAGCCAGTTTAAAGAAAGAAAATGAGACCCTGTAATATTACGAGAGTGATTGTATTCTGATTCCTCATCGGCATGTACATGCTGCACAAAGTTAAAGACAACAACCGTGTACAACGAAGCTTGTTGTGGTATAATAACCAAGAAGATTGCTGCGACCCAGTTTAAATACAAGAACGTAGCGACCCAAGCAACTAAGACCACAATTTGAGAAATGTAACGCCAAAATTCACCACGATTTTTGCGGTAACGTTCTTTCAAAAATTCTTTCAAGGCAATTCCTTGATAATAGTTACTAACCAATGGGTATAATAGAAGTACCCAAAGTTCATTCCGTTCTGTAAAACGGTAAGTCTTAGTGTAGTCTGGCTCTTTGTTATTGTGTTTGTGATGGTTACGGTTGTGCGTAGGAATCCATGCAAATACAGGAGTACCATAGAATAAGGACAACCAGTATTCCATGATTCTGTTTAAGGGTTCTGACTTAAATATAGATACATGCATCGTGTTGTGTGCCATAACAGATACGGTTACTGCCATGAATAAGTGCCAGATGTAAAATCCTGCAAATACTAGTGCACCTCCTGTCCATAAAATGCTATTGGCATCATTCCACGAGATCCACATAAATGCAAATAAACAGGTGGTAATGGTCATGAAAAGAAGGGTTTTTAAATCCGCTTTGTACTTCAACATTTTTAATATTTTTTGATGATAAATTGTTGTTATCTTTAAAATGGACGCCAACAATTTAGTTAAAATAATAATTACAAAATAGTAATTTTGTATTCATTAAGAACATTTTGGTTTTGTATAAAGTGTTGCTTCGAAATTGAACAAGTAATGGCTCGTTTAGTAACTTCACTCTATAAGTTTAACAGCAATGCAAAAATACAAAGTTTTATACATATTATTGCTATTAAAACTAAATTTAATACCCTGTTGATACTATAAAAAATTGAATATTAGTAATGTGAACTTTATGCCTACTTTTTTGTTTCCCCAAGCAATTAATCAAAAAGATACTATTGTGCCCTATTCTCTTGCGGCTCAATTTCAATATTACTGATGCGTAAAATTATATTAGCCCCCTATAGGGCCTTTGCATAAAAATAGTGGTAGAGAGCTGTCGGCTTTGTATTTCTTTGCTAAAAGCCTCTTTATTAGCTTGTTTCGCTTGTTGTTGGCTGGGTAATAATGTTTTGTTAAAAAAAGGAAGGGCGTAGTAGGAATTTATTAGAGGATAAAATAGTATTTAATTGACTTTACAACATTATTGTTGTAATTTGTGTTTGTAGTAAGTAAGAATGTTTGTGATTTACTAGGTGAATTTGTTTTTTTAACCTTTTTACAACAAAAGTGTATGATTCCTGAGTTTTTAAGTGATGGATTGTTGCCAAAAGGTATTCACGAAACAACGTGGGAACTTTTTTGTGCCCGTTTTGGCAACTCCTCCCGAAAGCGAAAGGAATT
>CACVAQ010000115.1:11849-29851 GCA_902727865.1 uncultured Aureispira sp.
TTTTACAACAAAAGTGTATGATTCCTGAGTTTTTAAGTGATGGATTGTTGCCAAAAGGTATTCACGAAACAACGTGGGAACTTTTTTGTGCCCGTTTTGGCAACTCCTCCCGAAAGCGAAAGGAATTAATAAAAAAGATAGAAGTTGTTATTAAAATTCTAAAAGAAGTCGGTTGTCAAGAGTTCTACATAGACGGTAGTTTTGTTAGCGAGAGGAACCGCCCTGGAGATTTTGACGCTTGTTGGTTGCGTGATGGGGTTGATTTAAGTCGTTTAAATCAAATTGCACCAATTTTAAAACATGCTCCTGGTGTTTTTAAAGGAATAGATTGCAAACAAAAATACGGAGGAGATATATTTCAGCTTTCACGATTAGTCCCTGATCCTAAAAATCCCCATGGGCGAGCGATTACTTATTTAGAGTTTTTTCAGTTGGATAAAGAATCCGATGGACAAAAGGGAATTATTCTTTTAAAATTGGAGACCATAAATCTTGAATTATGATAAAAAATAAGAAGCAATATAAAAGAACAAAAGAACTAATGCTCCAATTTAAAAGCGCATTAGACGATTTGGAAAGTAGGGCAGGAGCAATAGAAGATAAAGAAGATTATGAGTATACGTATAATTCTTATCAATATCAGTATAGCCAATTGGAAGAGGAAGCTGTGGAGTATGAAAACATTCGAAATCATCGAACAAAGGTTTTGGTAGACAAGTCTATTGATAATTTGCACGAAGTTTTGATTCAAGCAAGAATCGCAAGAAATTGGTCACATGGGGATTTGGCAAAGGAGTTAGATTTAAAAAATCCACAACAAATCCAACGCTATGAAGCAACAAATTATGAAGGAGTTAGTCTTTGGAGAGTCTTAGATATTTTAGATGCCTTGGAGTTAAAAATTGAGTTGAAAGATATTGCTTTGCCAAATCCGAATTATATACAGCCCGAAGCAAAAATAATTGCCATACAATCTAAGTCGCAAGAAGTGAAACAGAGACAATCTCTATTTGCAGTTGGTGAATAAATCAAACGATGAAAACAATAACATTTTATTCTTATAAAGGAGGGGTCGGTCGAACCTTGGCTTTGTCCAATATTGCCACTCGTTTGGCGGAATTTGGGAAGACGGTTTGCATGATTGATTTTGATTTGGAAGCTCCTGGGATTCCTTACAAATTTAAAAAACAATTAAAGTCGTTGGAGTTTGAAACGGGTTTAGTGGATTATTTGCAGCATTATGTGAAGTATCGACAAGCTCCGCCCAATGTAAAAGATTTTATGACAACTGTAAAAGAGGGGACTGCCAATCAAAAAGAAATTACCTTGCTTCCTGCTGGGAATATTTACAGCAAAGATTATTGGGTTAAATTGTCTTCGATTGGCTGGGATAAATTTTTCTATGAAAAAGACTCTACAGGAGTAGAGTTTTTCTTTGATTTGAAAGAAAAAATTAAGAACGAAATACAACCCGATTACTTATTGATCGATTCTAGAACAGGAATTACTGAAATTGCAGGGATTACCTTGTCGCTGTTGGCGGATGAAGTGGTTTTACTTTCTGTTAATAATGAAGAAAATTTAGAAGGAACGCAACAGGTTTTAAGAACCATTCTTCAAAATAACAATCCTGTTTTGGGAACGCCGCCCAAGATTCATTTTGTAATGAGTCGAATGCCGCAAAAAAAGGAAGGGCAAACAGAATCGCCTAGTTACAAAATTATTCAAAAGGTAAAGTATCGCTTGAATCAGTTTTTAACAGAGAAAGAATTAGATTATCAAATTGATAAGGTCTTAACGATTCATTCGGAACCTGAATTACAGATTGAAGAGTCTTTGAAAATTGCTTACGATGATGAGGATAGACCTTCTGCTATTGGGATGGATTATTTGAGGTTGTTTCGAGCTTTGACAGATGGCGATTTGACGGAGGAGGAGAAGGTTTTGTTTAAGCGGAAGCGGGAGTATGAGAAATTGAAGGCTGAGATATTTAGCGAAGGAAAGGATAGGTCAGAACGTGTTGTTTTATTAGAGGAAGCTTTAAGTAAGTATAGAGATTTAGACGAGTGGTTTATATTGTCGTATTTAAGTCTGGCATATTATGATGTAGGAGATTGGGAGAATGCAGAGGTATACTTAAAGCAAAGTATGGAAATTAATCCCTACGATTACATAACTAGATTTTATCTAGCGAATACTTATAGTATACAAAAGAACTTTAATCAGGCTTTGGAAATATATGAAAAGCTATACAGTGAGCTATTTGATCTTAACTACACAAATTTATTGATGGATGATGTAACAGTAAATATGGGACTTGCATACCTAAGAACAGGTCAAACAGATAAAAGTCTTAATCTTTTTAAAAAAGTAGTGGAAGAATTTAAACCATCCTTCGAAAATTATAATATTTATGCAAGTGTACTAATGCAGGTTGGTAATTATCAAGAAGCTTTAAATTATGTATATTTAGCTTTAGAATTAGCCCCAAAAGAATTTATGCCTAACGCAACTCTAGCAGAAATTCAAGCCCATTTAGGAAACGATATGGAGTTTTACAGAAACATCAATATGGCATTAAGTTTAGGTCTGAAATGGGAACAAATCAAAAAAGAACCCATCTACAAAAAATACCTAAAAGAACAACGATTCATAGAAATGCTCGCTCGTTACGACATCTATCCAGAAGAAGAAATTTAGCCGAAGGCTAAATTTCTTCTTCCCAATAGTAAAATAATAATATTAATGCATCACCACTTTTCGATGCAAACACTGTCCATCTTCACTTTCGATGCGAATAAAATAAACCGCATTGCTTCTGTCGAGTTTCAGCTCAATGTGATCGGTAGAGGAGAAATTTTGCTCTAAGATAAGCCGACCACTAGAATTGACCACCAGCACCGTTGGGTTTAGGCAGAGGTATTTAAAGTTAATATTCACAGCGCCATTAGAAGGATTCGGATATAGAATTGCCTGTAAATCGTTTCGTGTTTCTATGTCCAGCTGTTGTGTGGTATCGGGATTGTATTCCCATAACTCAATGCCATGAATGCCATCATCGGCTGCAAAGTAGAGCTTGCCATTCAATGTTGTTAAGTCCGTAGGTCGAGAACTTAGGACGCTTTCGGCTATATCTCCGACTACTGTTGGAGGGTTAATACCATCGTAAGCCCAAAGTTCGGTGCCATAATGTTCTGAGAACGCAGCAAAATACAACTGATCATTGAGTACTACAAAGTTATTGGGGAACGCACTGGCATAGGGAGCATTGGTTAAATCTGCGACTAGGGAAGATGGGCTGCTGCCATCATAGACCCACAATTCATAGCCTGTCGTGTTTTGATAACCAATATAATAGAGTTTGTCTTGGAATACAATACATTCATTTTTGTAGCCACTAACATTAGACGCATTGGCTTCGATACTTGGTGGATTAATGCCATCGTAACTCCATAGGTGTCGCCCTGTCGTATTGGCGGCATTAAAGTAGAGTTTGTCTCTGAAAATACTTAGATCCAAAATAGGGGCATTGGGACTGATCGAAAAATCAGGATTGAGGTCTGTGATAAGCGTTAAGCTTTCTCCATTGTATTTCCAAATTTCTTCGCCATTAAAATAATCATCTAAGACAAAGTACAAATCGCCTTTGTAGACCAACAAGTCTCGTGGCGCAGATCGTCTATACAAAATAGAATCTTCAAGAATACTAGAAAGTTGCGTTTCATTTAGTGCCCATAGATTATACTCATAATTCGTATAGTTATTACTAGCAAAAAGCAATTGATCTTGATATTCGAAAAAGCTCTTCAGGGTATTGAGGGGAAAGGAATCCGAGCAAGCAGTTGGTCGATTGATGCCGTCGTATTGCCAAATTAGATCATTTTGACCATCAATTTGACCTGAAAGATATAATTTGTCCTTATGGACGATTAAATTTTCTGGATAAGAGATATAGCTGTTTTGAACGGGGCGAACGTTGTTGGGGGCTTCGGATAAGCCATTAAAACTCCAAAGTTTGGTTTCATTTAATTCATCTAGCGCTGAAAAGTAAAGCATCTCCTTATAAACCGTCAAGTTTTTTACTTCAGAAGAGGCATCTGTGGTGCTTCTTTCTTTTCCTATTAATTGAGGTTCAGTAGTGCCATCATAGATAAAGCTCCCAAAATCCCAATGGCTTAGGCCATCAACCACGTAAGGGTAGTAGCCTCTAAATAAAAGCTTGTCTTGAAAAGGAGAAAGTTCGCTAAGGTTTGATATTTCGGGCGCAATTACTTCCATCGTGCTGCCATCGTAAACCCATAGAGAGCGTATGCCAGGTGCCAGGCAGCTAAAATAAAGTAGGTTGTTTACAATCGTCAATTCTTTAGGCTCAGAACCGACACTTCCTTGATATAGATCATTTAATAGACTTGCCTGTGTGCCATCATAGGTCCAAAGTTCTTGTCCGTTGATACCATCATTGGCCGAAAACGTCAGCAAATTATTATAAACAATGAATGTACCATCCGAAGTAAAAGCAGAGCCATTTCCAGCGTTAATATCGCTTACTAAATTGGCTTGAGTACCATCATAGACCCATAATTCTTCTCCTACGACACCGTTATTGGCTGTGAAAAATAGCTTATTATCATAAACGATTAAATTATGAGGAGAAGCACTTGCTGGCCCAGGGTTGATGTCCTGTACTAAAACAGGAGCGCTTGTGCCATTGTAACGATAGAGTTCTCTGCCCATATTGCTGTTGAATCTCGTGCAAAAAAGTTGGTTGTCAAAGACGATAAATTCATCGTTATAAGCATTGTTACTTGGCATATTTAGATAGGTTGGGCGGCTAGGAGGATTGCTCCCGTCGTATACCCAAACTAAGTTGGATTGTGCGCTTGTGTTAGCGATGAAATAGAGCTTGTTTTGAAAAATGGTAAACTTGCGAGGCATGCCATTCCCATAAGAATTAAGATCCGCTATCAGGTACGGTGCATTAAGCCCATCATAGGCCCACAACTCGAAGCCATTGATGCCATTGTTTCCTGCAAAAAAAACTTTGTTGTCAAACACAATTAAATCGGACCCAACACCATCTTGTGTTCCTGGATTAAGGTCCATGATTAAAGAGGGCGGATGGATTCCATCGTATTCCCAAAGTTCATTTCCATGAATGGAATGTTGTATTTGTATAGATTTATTGTTCAATTCAACCGTACTCCAAATTTGACTGGTCGTTTGTCTTGTTTGAGCATATTGATTGATGTTGCTAATTCTTTTGATTTGTTGGGCAAGGCTTGTGTTACAAACTAAAAAAAGGCCTAAAAAACTTAAGATGATCGGAGAAATACGTGCTAACATAGTAATTGGTTTTAGTCTAAAGAACAGTAGTTGTTTGTGGGGGCAATAGACGGGTACAAGTTTTTATCCTTAGTAGAATTTAGCGTATCTAAGATACCCACGAACGTGGTAGTTGCGAACTACTCTGTTTAAGACGTATGATTCAATTGATATGTTGCAAGGGAGTAGAAAAAATTAGTTGTTACTAGACAATAATTGAGCTTCTTTCATCGCAATGTTGGTCACTTCAAAATTGTCTACCTCAATTTCAAAACCACTACTGTGCTCTACTTTAATTGATCTGAAAACATAACGAACGGCATCAGAGCGCATGGCATTTTTATCAAATCGATCTTTGTGGTACGTTTGCCTGAATATAAGTTGATTATCCCTATTGTAGGCGGCTAGTTCAAAGGAGTTGATTTTGGTATCTTCTTTGGTGATAACCTTGGTATAATCGTAAATAGAATCGTAGGCCCGTTGGGCTCTTTTGTTGGGTTTTTGAGTGCCAAAAGAAGGGACAACGACTTCTTTTCCACTGTCTGTCATGCCTTTGATATTGGTGTACGAAATGAAGGTATTGTCTCCGTAACGGCTTTGCATAAAACTTAAGGCTTTGCTATTTAAAAAACTACCTTGAATGTCTTTTAATACAATTGCTTCTCCTTGTGGTGAAATGATGGCAAGGTCAAATTGGGTGATAATGACTTGACAAACCGCAATCGTGTCGGGATGTTGACAACCTAGTTTGGCGAGTGGTGTCTTTCTATTGTTGTTGTTTGGACAATCGCAAGAAGTAGCTGTTTGAGGTAGGCTTAGTGCTTTGGCGAAGGAGGGGTTTAAGTGACGCTTTCTGATTTTGATGCTAGGAATACGACTAAATCCTAACGCATTTTGGGCATCCGCAGAAGGTAAAAAAAATAGAAGTGCAAACAGGTGGAGGAAATACTTCATAGGAGTGTTTTTTAATCCACAGCTAGTTCTAACTAGCTAAGGAACAGGTTTTATTTGTCTTAACGTAACTTTAATGAAAGGTTACATATAAAAATACATTAAGCTTATTTTTTCGTAAAAAACAGAAGTAGAGACTACGTATTTAGTGTAAGTTGGCGTTTATTAAAGTGGGAATTTTTTCAAAGTTGCGTGTGTTAACATTTACATTAACTACCTTTGTATAGGTTTTATGGTTTTTTTCGTTTAATATACTAACAGACAAAAATGGGTTGATTAAGTACGAAATTAAAAACTACTGAATTCTAATTTAACCCAATTGTTTCTAAAATTAATTCTTATGCAAGTATTTGACACAGAATCACTACCTGCACCATTACGAGTAATGGTCGTCTTGATGCAGCGACTTTGGTTTGCTTGGTGTTGCTTGGCCACTTTATTAATTGGTCTTGTTGCATTGGCTTGTTATGTCTTTATTTTTAATTTTTTGAGTGGAACAAAGGCTTCAAATGCTGCTTATTTTGTGACCAAGTGGTGGGGGAAAGCCTTGTTGACAACGATGTTGGTGCGAGTGACTTCGGAAGGGCTTGAAAAAATTAACCCAGAAGCAGGAGCGTATATTTTAGTGAGCAACCATTTGTCTGTCGTAGACATTCCAATTTGCATGTCTACCGCTCCAGTTGCGTTTTCTTTTTTGGCAAAAAAAGAAGTAGACAAAGTTCCTATAATTGGCTATTTGGCTAGAAATATGCACGTGTATGTGGATCGAAAAAGTAAGGAAAGTCGCAAACAGACCTTAGAGCGAATGAAAGCACATATTGATGCTGGACATTCTATCCATGTTTATGCAGAGGGAACTCGAAATAAAACGAATGAGTTGTTACAAAATTTTTATGATGGGGCTTTTAAATTGGCGATAGAAACACAACAACCTATTGTTGCCTTAACTATTTGTGATTCAGACAAAGTTTCGACTCCAAAGAAACCTTTTTTAGGAGCTCCTGCATGGGTGCATTGCATTTGGGATGCGCCTATTTCTACCAAAGGGATGACGATAGAAAATGATTTGGAACACCTCAAAGCAATTGTTAGAGAACGTATCTTGCAAAATTTAGAACGTTATCATGCAACGTATCATATTTAGTGGCCTGTTAAAACAACATATTTAACAAGAAAAATAAAACTAAGAAAATCCACAAACCATCTAAAAAGTGCCAGTAAATGGTTAACAACTGCAAACGCATTCGTTTGACAGGATCCGAAAAGTACAATAAAACAGTCATTGGCTCGTCCATCTTTTTATAGGCATTATAAAGAAAGACAGCTAAGAAAGGAATGCCTCCAATAATATGTGCAAAATGCAAGCCTGAAATAGCATATAAATAATTGACTCCGTTACCAATATTCTCCCCAATTAACAAGGGCTTAAAATAAATCCAACCGATTCCTTGTGCGCCCATAAATGCAATCGTGAGCAACATGGTCCTCAGAAGTGCTTTTTGATACCCTTCAGTATCATCGTCTTTATAAGCTTTGTTGGCCTTGTTCATAAAATAACTGCTCGCCAGCAAGATAAAAGAGTTGATTATAAAAATAGGGGGAAGGTGAATACCGTCTGCCGTATTTTGAGAACGAGTAAAAACGTAGCCAATCGAAAAAGCCATGAACAGCATGGTTAAACTCAGAAGCAATAAAAATAAACCAACTTTTTCTAGTGGAAGCCCTATTGCTGAACGTTCCGTATTATATTTTTTTGCCATGTTCTATTTTTTTACTGTTCCTAATGTACAAAATTATAAGGTGTTTTAGTCGGTACAAATAAAAAAGCGCCTTACAGATATGAAAATCCGTATAAGCGCTTATACTTTAAACATATCTTATGGGTTCTTGTTTACAATTTTGTTGTTTTCTTCTGATTTGTATGCTAGCCCTTTTGCAACAAGCGCCCTTATAGAATAAGCCCTGACGTAAATGCATGTCAGGGCTTATTGTTGCTAGTACAAATTTTTTGTGGTACTTATTGCACCGTATACTTATTACAGGGTGTAAAAAGTTTCAATAGATCAAAAATTAAATAATTATACCTAAAGAATAGTTAGGGTGCTTGAGTATGGTATCAGACACTTTCAAAGTGTCTGATACCATACTTCAGTATCTAATTCAAGGCGTTTTGAGTCTGCAAAGGAAACCGTGTTTTAGCATAGAATTATTTAACAGGGGGAAGGTACTCCTCTGTTCCTTCTTCTCCCGAATATTCAGGAATATCCTCCCATTCTTCTGGTTGTGCCAATGGTTGAATGATTGGTTTTGTTGCTTCTTGGTTCGTGTTTTTTGCAAACTCTGCCCGTAAGCTATTGGTAATAGCAGGCAGGGTGGTACTCAATTGAGCATCTAAGAATTTTTTACTATGTTTTGGTCCAATTTGATATTTCAAATCACCGTATAAATTACCAGAAATACGAGCGTAAATATTAAACAAACCTTGTTTGCGTGCTTTTATGGCTGTTTTGTCTGGATTGTATTTTTTGAATTTATTGGCAATTACTTGCCCAGCATTAATTTTTACTTTAAAATCCAAGTCATGACTGAAGCCATATTCTCCTCCAACGACTAAATTTAAAGCATTACTTTGGATAAACATAGCTGGTAAGATAAGTTTGCCATGTTCAATTTTAAATTGATTTTTTAGTTCGGTAAACGCAATGTGTTGTAGATCTCTCATGGTAATAAAATTAGAGAAGCCTTCTAACATTTTTAAATTAATCAATTCTCCATTTGTGATTTTAACATCTGCGACAACGAATAAATCGTCGTTTTTAAAGTTGCCTAAAGAATCCAAGAAGATATTTACGTTGATAAGCGATTTGAGGCGGCCCCGTAGGTTTTCTGCCGTTAAGACATCTTGTCCAAAATTATCCAATTGAGCCAAAAATTCTTGAATGTCAATATTATCACAATCAAGGAATAGCTCTACACGAGGTTCTTTTTCAAAATAAATTTTACTATTCAATTCAAAAACACCGTCCATGGCATTCACTTTAACGCCTTTTAGTTGCATGACACTATTGTCAAACTCAACCGTTCCATTAAAGTTTTGCGCTAAAACACTTCCATATTTAAGAGCAACGATATTGGTAATAAATTTCCCTTTTAGGAAAGAAGTTAGGTAAGCTCTACTTTCGAAGGTCTCCTGAGTCAAAGAATCTTGATCTTCAATAGCTGCGGCTTCAATTTCTTCTGTAGAGTGTCCGCCACCGATCGCTAATAATTCATCTAAATCCATATTTTGTGAATTTAAAGAAGCTAAGAAGGTTAATTTAGCATTTTGAGAATTGAGCGAATCGGACAATAAAACAGGCAAAACATTTTGAAATTCGCCATTAAAAACCATGTCGCTTTTATCCGTCTTAAACGTAAAGTCACGGACATTAATCGCATTATTATCTAGAGAAAGCGCTCCAGTTTCGATATACGTTGGAATATCGTTCACCAACAAATGCGCTTGATTGAAATTGACCAGACCGTTCAGCTTAACCCTAGGAATTCGATACATAGACGTCATGTCTTTGAGTCGTCCATTCAACGAAAGCTGGGCAATTTCGATCCAACCACTACCCTCTGTAACCGTACTACCAAAGAAGCCATACACGGCATCTAAGGGAATTTTACCATCTAAAGCCATTGTAATCATAGGATTCTCTAAGCCAACCATTTCCCAATTCAAATTAATAGGTTGATTATTTAAATTAGCTTGAAATCCAATTAGTTTTAATTTTGCGGTTTGATCGTCAATCCCATTTCCATTCGTAAAGTTCACATCAAAGTTTACGTTTTTCATACTGCCAACCATGTTTGGGTGGGTAATTCGACCGTCTTTTAGTCCAAACTTAACTTCAATAATTGGCGCTCCTCGTTTAGAAGCAATCCCATTGATCCGAGCATCAAAAGATAATTTCCCATAACTTTCAAATTGCCCAAGTGTTGCAGCATATTGCTCTGGAACCAATTGCATTAAAGAGCCTAAAAGTGCTTTTTTACTATCAAAAACCAAGTTGTATTCCGTTCCTTTGTCTACTTTAGCCACAGAACCGTGCATGTTAAACTGGTTTCCTTCGATGTATAATTTAAGGTTGTCAAAGGAGTATTTTTCAGCAGCTAAGTCCAAGTCAACCGAACCTCTATAGGCTAGGTTTGTACCTTTCATGTAGGTCGTTTCTCCAATGGTAATGTATTCCGAATATAATTCAACATAACTTGTCATGGTGTGCTGATTGGCATTGATTTCATTATCAATAATAAAATCGCCTGAAAAATCAGCAGAACTAGCTTTTATCTTAATATCATATTGAGCTGCTTTGTCAACATAATGAATCGTCACATTGGATAGCATCGCATCCGTGATGGTTAAATTCAAATCGCTGCTTTCGTCAACACTCGTTTGTTCTTCCGAACTTTTGAAAATATCATAATTGACCGCTCCTTTCTCGTCACTATAAATAAATAAAGAGCCTTCTTCAATGGAAATAGACGTAAAGTTATAATTCCCCATTAAGAGCCCCAAGGTGCCACATTGCAAAGAAATACTCTTAACATCCAACAGCTTTTCTGCCTGATCTCCTACGCCGTCAATTTTAGCATCGTTAAGGTAGACGGCTGCTTGTGGAAATTTCCAAATCAAGGACAGACTAGCATCACTGACTTGTAAATCAGTTTTGAGTTGCTTATTAAGTGTATTGATAACCATTCCTGCAATTTGTTTTTCAAAGACAGCAGCAATAACAATAAGACTAATTATGGATAGTAAAATTAAGCCACCAATCAACTTAAATAGAGATCGGACACGACCTTTTTTGCGGACTTTTAGTGCTTTCTTTTTTTCGTCTTTCTTCTTGTAATTATCTACAGACATGATTTGGTTATTTCTTTTGGATGTTTGAGTATCACTTAGCGTGGATGCAAATGAATAAGTCTTTCAAACTAAATTTACAAAAATCTATTCAATAAGGAATGAAAACTAAATAAAGTTAGACAGAAAATAAAGAAGGGAAGGGTGTCCTGTGATTTATTTTCATTTAAGTAGGCGTCAAGTATAAATTGTCAATTAATATAATCTGTTTTTTGCCGAAGGATAGGGCTTAAAAAATACACTTCTTCACTATTGCATGCTTTGAGTTTGCCTAAAACAAAAAAAAGCTTCTACTATAAAAGTAGAAGCTTAAGGTGGGTGATGAGGGATTCGAACCCCCGACCCTCTCGGTGTAAGCGAGATGCTCTGAACCAGCTGAGCTAATCACCCTTTAGGTTTTTAATCTAATCTGCTGACAAACAAGACAAAATACCTAGGATATGTTTTTAAAATAGTGGGTGATGAGGGATTCGAACCCCCGACCCTCTCGGTGTAAGCGAGATGCTCTGAACCAGCTGAGCTAATCACCCTATTTTATTAGCTCTCCATTTAAGAGCAGCACAAAGATAGGACAATTTTATGAACTTGCAAATTTTTTATGTTTTTTTTGAATAAAAAAATAAAACATACTGTATTTTTATGCTAGAACAGCTCAAAAAGAGCTAGCCTAATAAGGGGGATTCTCTATCCTAAATCAATTTATTTTCAATCAGAAAATAAATTAATAAGGCTACGTTTAATGCCTGAGTATGCTATGTTTTTTGGGTTTTTAATTGATTGTGAGTCTGTTGTGTAAAGGTGGGGGAGGGGAAGGTTTTTTGATGTTTTGAAAAATGACAAGGATGAAAACTACTCCACCTCTTGAATGAAATCTTTATCCGTAATAAGTAGTACAGAAGTTAAAATAAGCAATAAAATAATGCCCGTTCCAATAAAATGATTAAAAACAAAAATTTGAAAAAGGAAAAGAAAGAACGAAATGCTCATTAAGATAGAAATAGAATAAGTGGAAACTGTGAGAAATACTTTTTTCATGATGTTGGTTGTTTTCGTTAAGGAATGAAAAAGAAACAAGACAAGAAGGTCCTTTTTGGTACAAAGAATACGTTGCAAAATAGAAGCTATTTATTCTACAAAAAGTATGATTACCAAGGACTAAGCATTAAAGAAAATATAGTTTAATAGAGAAGTGTCAACGAAAAAAGTATGCCACTTTATCTATAAATTTAGGATTGAACTAAGATTAAATTTTCTTTTTATTTTTAAGTGAATATATATATTATATATTCAATTCTTTAATTAATAGCTAGTTATGATTGATTTTTATTAAGATGTGAGCTGTTTTGTTACAAGGTTATGGCTGTTGAAAATACGGCGTAAAAACTCAATAATGGATAGAATTTTTGATCGTCTTGTGCACCAAATCCTAAGGAAATGGTTGTTAGTTCTAAGTTGATTTTCAGGAGTTTAGTTCGTTTGTAGTCTGTTGGGCATCGAATGGTCGATTGTCATTTAGCCCTAATTTAATTAATCTAAGGTTTAGATTTTTTGTCCATCTACTTAGTATTATTAACCTGTATTACTACTTTATCCAAGATACAAGTTATTAAAAAAACTATTATCATTACTCTGTTGAAAACCCGAAGGAAGCGAACTAAAGCGCAGCGCTCATGAACCGAGCAAAGCGAGCTAACAAACGTAGTGAACTAATCAAGGGAGTATTAAAATTATGACGTGAAGTATAAGTAGTGACATTTTGGTGAAAATAAAAGCGGGAATGCTTTGAATACATGAAAGTTAATCGTAAATTTGCGATATACAATATGAAAAGAACATTAGAAGACATCGATTACGAAGAAAGTACGGAAGAATTGGTTTTGTTTGCCAAAGCTTTGGCTCATCCTACCCGAATTGCAATTTTAAAATACCTTGAAAGTCAAGCTTGTTGTTTTACAGGAGATTTGGTAGCAGTACTTCCTTTGGCACAATCGACGGTTTCTCAGCATTTAAAAGAGTTAAAAAATGCAGGCTTAATTCAGGGCGAATTAAAACCGCCTAAAATTAAATATTGTATTAATCAAGAAAATTGGAATAAAGCAAAAAAACTTTTTGCAGAGTTCTTTAAATAATATTTTTTTTAAAACCTATTCAATCGTTCATTTGCGATAAACAAACTATAAATTATGCGTAAAATAATAAAAATCTTAGGGACAGGTTGTCCAAAGTGTAAAACAACCACAGCATTGGTTCAAGAAGTTGTTCAAGAAAAAAACATTGACGCTGAAATTATTAAAATAGAGGACATCATGAAAATCATGGAATACAACGTTCTTTCAACACCTGCTTTGGTTATCGACGAGCAAATAACGATCAAAGGAAGAGTGCCTAGTAAAAAGGAAATTATAGCTCTATTAACCGAATAAATAGACGAAACAAGCAGCAGAAATTTGCCCAAGGACAAAAGAATAAACAAGGTAAGCGTCTTGGCATTAATGATTGCTGTTCACAAGGATTCTAGGAAGTCTTAAACAGCAATAAATCAAAAAATAAATAAATGTTTGATTGGATACAACGCATAGCAGATTGGTTTGTCTTTGATCTTTTGCAACTAGAAAAAGGGCAACACTTGGCAGAAGCCTTAAATTTCTTTATCTACGATACGACAAAAATTCTTTTACTGCTCTTTGTCATTATTTTTTTGATGGGCGTTATAAACAGTTATTTTCCGATTGATAAAGTGCGGAATTTCTTGTCCAGAAACAAACTATATGGTTTTGAGTATTTAATGGCAAGTCTTTTTGGGGTGGTGACCCCTTTTTGTTCTTGTTCGTCGGTGCCTCTTTTTATCGGTTTTGTGAAAGGTGGCATTCCATTAGGTGTTACATTTGCATTTTTGATAACATCGCCTTTGGTTAATGAAGTTGCTATTGGTTTATTTATTGGTCTTTTTGGACTAAAAATAACGGCTATTTATGTTGTTAGTGGGATTTGTTTAGGCACGATTTCAGGTTTCATACTTCAAAAAATGAACTTAGAACGCTTTTTAACCCCTTGGGTTAAAGAAGTATTAGCCAAGGCACAAAAAGAACAAGATCGTTTTGTTGTCGAAGAACAAAGCTTCCAACAAAGGTTGCCAATTATTTGGGCTGAAGTGGTGACTATTTTAAAAGGCGTTGTTCCTTATGTCATTGTAGGTATCGCTATTGGTGGTTTAATGCACGGTTATATTCCAGAAGGTTTTTTTGAACAATACATGAGCAAAGACAACCTTTTTGCGGTTCCAATTGCGACCCTATTGGCCGTACCCATGTATTCCAATGCATCAGGAATTTTGCCTGTCGTCCAAGTTTTAGTTGCCAAAGGAATTCCTATCGGAACTGCGATAGCTTTTATGATGGCTGTTGTTGGTTTGTCGCTGCCAGAAGCCATGCTTTTGAAAAAAGTAATGACCTTAAAACTCATCGGAATTTTCTTTGGAGTTGTTGGTCTTTGCATTATTTTTTCAGGCTATTTGTTTAATCTAATTTTATGAGAACCTTAATTTTTAAGGAACGGACCATTTTGAATGCAAACTTATTTGAAAAGGAATACCAGAAAACAACTGTTTTAAATGAAAAAATAAAATTATAAAAAATCAACGGAGTAAGTAGATGCACAAAAGATGCCCTATTTTAGTGTTAATTATTTTTGTCCATTTACTTACCTACTTATTAACAAATAAAATAAAAAGACAATGAAAACAACAATAGTACTTGCAATTATGCTTTTGGCGATCACAAGTAGCTTTGCACAAGAGATTAAGCAAATAAGCCCTATTAGAGCCAAATTAATGGCCCGAAATGGAGCTGTAATGATTGATGTAAGAGAAGCTAACGAAGTCAAAGAATTAGCCTATGCTGTAGAGGGTATTTTGACCATTCCCCTTAGCGAAATTCAAAATCGCTTAAATGAAATCCCAAAAAATAAAGATATTATTTTGGCTTGTGCCAGCGGAAATAGAAGCCAAAAAGCCGCTAATTTTTTAGTAAAAACAGGCTACAAAAAAGTATCTAATATGGAGGGAGGCATCTCTGCTTGGCAAGCCAAAAAATTAGAGGTTATATCTAAGGGTAAAACGTCAAAAAAAGCCTGCTGTGCAAATCCTAATAGCAAAAAATGCAACCCTGATGGTTCTTGCAAAAAGAAAGCAGAACCTACTAAAAATGCTTCAAAAACGAAACAATAATTTTTTTTGAGCAATCATTTTCTATAAACCTGGCGAAAGTGATTGCTCAAAAAACTTAAAATAATAACAAATGAAAAGTACCTATTTTATGCTCTTTACGCTTTGTCTTTTTATGACAGCATGTAGTCCTCAAGATAAGTCAAAAACGATGGATGCCGTTTCCGACAATGGTATTAATAGAGTTGAAGTGATTGATTTTTTCGGAACACGTCGATGTGTCACCTGCGAAGCAATTGAAGCCAATGCAAAGTACACGGTTGAACATTTCTTTGCAGCGGAAGTAGCAAATGGAACCCTAACGTTTAAAACGGTTCTGGTTGATGAAGAATCGAATTATGACATAGCAGAGCGCTTCGAAGCAACAGGGACAGCGCTCTTTTTAAATGTCATAAAAGAAGGGAAGGAAACGCACATTGATTTAACAGACTTTGGTTTTTCGAAAGGAAAAGACAAAGCCCTCTTTTCGGCAGAATTAAAAACTAAAATCGAAACAGAGTTAAAAAAACTATAATGGAATTTTTACAAGGTTTAATTGACAATTATAATATTCCAATTTTATCTGCTTTAGTTCTTGGACTAATGACCGCAATTAGTCCTTGTCCTTTAGCGACTAATATTACTGCTACAGCATTTATTTCAAAAAACATTTCGGATAAAAAGAAAGTTTTTTTGAGTGGCGTTATTTATTCTTTGGGTCGAGCATTTAGCTATACGATCATTGGAGTAATTTTGTATTTCGGTGCTAGTAAATTTCATATAGCACGATTTTTTAATCAAAATGGAGAAAAATACCTAGGGCCTTTACTTATAATAATAGGATTAATCATGTTGAACGTTATTCAGCTCAATTTTTTAGGGAAACTTAGTTTCCAAGAAAAATTAAGTGAAAAGTTCCAACACAAAGGGCTTTTGGGCTCTTTTTTAATTGGAGCTGTCTTTGCTTTAGCTTTTTGCCCTTATAGTGGCGCGCTGTATTTTGGGATTTTAATTCCGATGACGATATCTTCGGCAGATGGACTTTATTTGCCCATCATTTTTGCATTTGGAACAGGATTGCCAGTTCTTCTTTTTACTTATTTATTAGCCTTTACCGCAGGAAAAATTGGAACTTATTACAACAAAATTACAAAAATAGAGAAGGGGATGCGAACGATTGCAGGCCTTGTTTTTATCCTTACAGGTTTATATTATATTTCTATATTTACAGGAGTACTTAAGTAATGTATAAAGCCTTTAGCATTAAAAATCCAACATCCTTGTAAAGCCTTGATTATTCGTTGCTCTATTTTGCAATAATAGCCTCTAAATCTTTTACTAGCTGTTTCCCCTCTTCGGTTAACTTGTCTAAATTTTCACCATTTGAAGCTTTGGCCAAAGCCATAATCACAAAGTTGTCCGCACACAATTCGTCAGGGTGAATATTATACAGCGTATTTCTGCCTACTTGTTCCCAAAAGCCTGTAATTTCATCAATAGAATAACCAACATCTTTGTTGACAACCGACCAAACTCCAGCTTGATTTTCGACTTCAAATAATTGGAAGGCTAAGTACCCAAAGAACGCATTTAAACTTGGATTGTAGGTTTTGTATCTAGAATAAATGGCAGGAATCGCTTCAAACTCTCTTCCTGTTGTTTTGTCCTTAACGGTAATGGAATACCTCAAGTCAACCCCATCTGGATTGTATAGAACACGTTTTTTTAGAAATTCTGATAGGTTTAACTCCGGTAGTTTGGTGAAGCCAATGCGCTCATACAAGGCATCTCGTTTGTTTTTGTTATACCTAGAATAGATGTGGAAAATTTCGTGAATCATGGTCGCTAAAAAAGCATCCTTAGCTGCATCTGTATCCATCGTTAACATCATTGTTGGAATAACAATGGAATTATCACGGGTATAATAAACAGAAGAACCATAATATTTTCCAGCCGTTTTGATCAAGAAAATTTCAGGCAATTTTAATTTAGGATTAATTAGGTAAGACAATTCTAAGGCTCGATCAAACAAGCCTTTTGTAAGCTCTTTTTCTTCTTTACTGAATTCTTCTAAGTCCTTTTGTAACATCTTTTTATAATCGACCAAGACGGCTTCTCTAGCATCCTCTTCCCGATTTTCTTTCATCTGAATGGACATTTCTAAAGGGGCAACTTTATCAAAAAAGGCCTCCTTTTTATCTGTAATAATCCATTTACTTGCCTCACTAATTGATAACAAGCGATAGCCAGGGCGATCTGTTGTAACAGGTTTTTTGCCACCTTTAGAGGCGCAGCCTGTTATTAAAAGAAGTAGAAAAAGATAGAATACCGTAGGATTAGGAACAGTAAATAAATAAGATGAAGATTTGAATAATCTTTTTGCCTCAAATTTCACTAAAGAATCGAGCGTGTAGCTCGCTACACTTCTCCTCTTTAGCGAAATTTGAAACAAAAATCCAGCTTCAAATTTGTTTATCTTATTTATTGACCATTCCTTAAGCGATTTGGTAAGACGCATATGACTAAGTTTTTTTTATCTAAAAAAAATAAGAGGGTTACTTTTAAGAAGAGCCGACCATCTAATTTTTATAATTGAATACTAGTTTGTAAATAGTATGTAGC
>CACVAQ010000115.1:29951-35431 GCA_902727865.1 uncultured Aureispira sp.
TTAAGCGATTTGGTAAGACGCATATGACTAAGTTTTTTTTATCTAAAAAAAATAAGAGGGTTACTTTTAAGAAGAGCCGACCATCTAATTTTTATAATTGAATACTAGTTTGTAAATAGTATGTAGCTTCTGGTCCAGCACAAAACAATAAGTCTAAGATGCTTAAATTGGGAACAAAGCCCAATCTATCCTCAAATACTTGTGGATATACGGCTGGGGAAAATGTAGGGTCTTCTGATTTAGCGTAGTTTTTGGGTAAAATAACATTCCTAAAATCAAGCAAATCATCTGCGGTATCTTTGCTAAATGTTTCTGTCAACTGAATCGAAGGAGTTATTTGTAAACTAGTAAGAACAAGTTCTTGCAAATCTAGACAAAAATCAAACAACAATTCATACTGTTTATTGTACAGTACTTCAAAATCGTCTTGATAATATTCAAAAAAAGGACTACTTCCATAAGCCGTTTTAAGGCTTCTCCAGTGTAGTGTTTGCCAATTTTTGCTGTTGTCAATTTTAATACTTCGAATGTTTGCCTGTTGGTGTTTTCCTTTTAACAAAGGAATACTTAATGGGATGATACCATTGGCAGTAGCAATGTAACAACGATTACGAAAAGAGCCTTTGCGGTAATTTTCGTGTTGTTCTAAATAAATTGGATGATGTTTTAAAAATTTGGAATAATATTGAACCGTACCTAAGTACTGAACTTCCATTAGAATAGCGCTGCTCATTGTTGTGATAATGTTTATTCCGCAAAGATGGTCTTTTTCTTTAAGAACCTGAATAAAATAAATTAGAAAGCTTTTATTTTTATACATTTTATTTGAAAACGAGTTCTTAGTTATCTACTGTGTTTCTGAATCTGCGCTTCCTGTAGTAATTGTATTAGATTGATTGCTAGTAAGGTATGTTTTGTTTGCTCTGTGTTTAATAAGCTAGTAATTAGCATTGTACAAAATGGGGTTTTATGTTTTTTTGTCAAAAAACTAAAAATACTAGAACCTCGAACAAGAAACGAAACACTGCTGACCAAAGGCATAAAGAAAAATATAGTGAAGTACTGTGAATTTTATCTTTGCATTGTTTTGAAGATCAATCTTTTAATTTATTTTGGCTTGGAAATGTATATTGTTGATAATCAATAGATAAACACGCTTCTAGAAGTTTAAGCACTTTTTTGTGTGTACTATTGATTTTTATACTTAATATTCAAGGGAAGTTTGTATTTTACAATGAATTTGAATACTTTTTCACAATTCTGTTAGAGAAGCCTTAAATTCTAGAAAAAGAATCCTATTTTTGTCGATACTAAAAGTTTATAGACTTTGTTGATTACTAATAAGCTCTAGAAACTTAAGTGAAAAAGCATAAATATTCCATTGATATAAAATAAAAAGGAGTAGGGATTTTCCCAGAGCTAGATTGTGCCAGAAAATGTATCTTATAAATTAAAGAAAATTTTAGAACACATTTTTTCACAATTCATAAAATGAGCGAATTAATCAGCTTCATTTTAAAACAGGCGAGACGCCTAAAAGTTATAAAAAAATAGCTTATGAAAAGATTTATATTACTCGCATTGATTGTATTAAGTATGGGGTTTGTTGCCAATGCGCAGCAAGAAGCCATGTTTACAAAATACATGTTCAATCCATTGCCATTTAATCCAGCTATTACTGGAACTACTGGAGCGTTGGATATGGTCTTGCTGCATCGACACCAATGGTTTGGTTTGGAAGGTGCACCCTTGACACAACATTTTTCAATTCATTCTCCATTGAAAATTGGCAAAGAAAACGAAAATACTTCTGTTGGAGGATTTATAGGGCACGATCAAATTGGTGCGACTAGAACCTTTATGGGCTATGTCACGTTCAGCTACCGTTTGAGGCTTAACAATCCAAAAAAGAAAAATAAAATTGTTTATTTGAATATTGGCTTATCTGGCGGCGTAGGAAACTGGTCCGCAGATTTTTCTAAGCTAAGTTTAGACGATGCCAATGACCCTTCTTTTCAAAACTTGACCCCTAATATATGGTTGCCTAATTTTGGCGCAGGTTTATATTTGTATTCTAAAATGTGGTATGTTGGAATTTCAGCTCCTAAGCTTTGGACGAATACAATGCGTACACGAACGGCAACTGAGAATACTAGTTTGCCAATCTCTCAAGAGTACCGCCATTATTATTTGACGGCAGGAGGAGCAATTAAAATCAACGATAATTTAGTCATTCGCCCATCGTTCTTATTAAAAAATGTGGGGCTTTTTGTTGCTAAAAATAGCCAGAACTTAGTTGGCGCTCCAACAGAGTTTAATGTAGATTTGGGCTTTTTGTTGATGAAACGTTTCTGGGTAGGAACTTCTTTTCGTTCTTCTGTAGAAGCTGTTATTGGTCAAGGTTCTTCTTTTGATTCTATCGATTTTTGGATGGGAATGCGTCTTAAAAATGGTATACGATTCGGTTTAGCCTACGATTATCCTTTAAACAGCATGTTAGGCCCTGGAATTGGTTCTTATGAAGTAATGTTGGGATATGACTTATTCAAAACAAAAGAAGTAGGAGATGGTGGTAGAATAGTCGATCCACGATATCTGAATTTTTAAACTATTTTTAATAGTCTCGAACATAGAGACATGCATGCTACAAGTCTATAACAAAACCTGTTGGGAGGTAGCTTTTTAAATTTCCAATAAAACTTGTTGCATTACAATAGGGCTTGTATGGAAGAAGATCATTAGCACAAACAATATCATACGATCTAATACACTATTGTTTTGTTAGTGTAATCAATACTGAAACACGATATAGATCCTTATAACTTTTCTTAATAGAACTATGCGATTCTTAAATTATATACTAACCTTTTCCGTTCTACTGGCTTTTTGTTTTAGTGCTACTGCTCAGCGACCTAAAGTTAACCGTGCAGAGCGTTTGATGGGACAACATAATTATGCTGCTGCCATTGATATTTACTTAGGTATTTTGGATAAAGGAAACAATGATGACGCAACTATAGGTATAGCAGAGTGTTATCGACGTATTGGCAACCCCGACGAAACGGAGTACTGGTACGGATTGGTTTCTCGAATGCCGAACGCACCTCAAAAGTCTTGGTTGTATTATGCACAAGCGTTACAACGCAACGGAAAATACAACGAAGCCAAGACTTGGGCCGAAAAATACGTCAGCGAAATCGAGCCAAACAACACACAAGCAATGTGGTTGATTAAATCTTGCGAAGAAGATGTTGTTCAAGATTTAAGAGCTTCTGGGAAATTGTACAAAGTAAGTCCTGTGGATGAAATCAATACGGAGAATGATGAATTTTCTCCTATGTATTTCAAAAATGATTTGGTTTTTGTGTCGGCTAGAGAGCGAAAAGCGTCTGTTAAACGATTTAACCGCTGGAGCGACGAAGACGATAAACCTTTTACCGAAATTTATACTTCGAAACGAAATCAAATTGGAGAGCCAGAGGATTATGAGTATAACTACAGTAAAGTAGAAAAATTTAGTAAGTCATTGAGCTCTAAATACCACGACGGACCTTTGAGTTTTAATGCAGAGTTTAACGAAATCTATTACACGCGTTCTAACATGGAAAAATCAGACGATAAGATCATTCGTTTGAAAGTATACCAATCTAAAGGCACTCCAAACAAGTATTCGGAACCACGTCCATTGCCTTTTAATAGTGATGAATATTCTGTGTTGCATCCATCTCTTTCAGATGATGGAGATGTCTTATTTTTCGCCTCGGATATGCCTGGTGGTTTTGGTGGGTACGATTTATATGCTTCTTATTTGGAAGACGGTCGTTGGTCGCCTCCTGTCAATTTAGGGCCAACTGTGAATACGGAAGGAAATGAAGTCTTTCCATATCATCACGAAAGCGGAACGCTCTACTTTGCGTCGAATGGTTTAGTTGGAATGGGTGGTTTAGATATTTATAAAACAACAGAAAACTACAATACTTGGTCCGACCCGATCAATTTGGGCTACCCAATTAATACCGTAGACGATGATTTTGGGTTTATTATTAATGACGAACAAACACATGGTTACTTTTCTTCTAACCGAAAAGGGAAAGGAGGAGATGATATTTATACCTTTACTAAATTGTCTGTTACGATTGAAATTAGGGTTTATGACGAGGAAACAAAAATGCCAATCGAGTCCGCAGATGTCTTTACGCCTTGTTCCGAAGTTCAAAACTTTTTGACCAATCAAGATGGTACCATCATTATGGAGTTGCCTTTAAATAAGGCTTGTGATTTTGCCGCAGAAAAACTAGGCTATCAGCCCAATTCTGTTCGGTTGTCTTCTAAAAACGAACCTCCTGGGAAAACCTTATATGTACAGATTCCGTTGAAATTAGAGTGTATCTTTAGTGTTTCAGGAACGATTGTAGATGGATTTACAAATGATCCTGTTGATAGTGCTTTGGTGCGGATGCGTTCTTTCTGTGGTAATGAGGAAGATGAGCTTTCTATGTACACCGATGCAGAAGGTAAATACCTGTTCAGAGATGTACGAGAAGATTGTGATATTAAAGTGACGGTTGAAAAACCTGGCTTTACCAAAGGTTCGGTGACCTTTAAGACGGGAACGGAATGTGGACAGAATGTCGCAGGACTGGATACGATTGTACAATCGATTCCATTGTATTGTTTTGGTCCGCTTTGTGAGAACGATTCAACTAATACAGGCGGAATAAAACCACCAATCGATCCTGATTCTGAAAAGTGTGTGTTAGATTCTATCTCATTGCCCGACGGAGTTGTTCGAGTGGAATATTGTGATGGAACGGCCAAGGAAATAGCGACTAATGGAAAAATTACAGACATAACGGAAACAGGAGAACGTAAAGATCGTCCAACAATAGGAAGTGCCGAATTGATTAATATTTATTATGATTATGATAAAGCTAGTATTAGAAGAGATGCTAGAAAAGGCTTGGATGATTTGATAACGATTCTTGAAGTCTATCCAGAAGCTAAAATTAAAATTACATCGCATACCGATGCGCGTGGCAAGAAAGGCTATAACAAACGTTTGTCCAAACGTAGAGCAGAGTCTGTTGTTCGTTACTTAATGGATAAAGGTATTGATAAAAGCCGTTTGAGAGCCAAAGGAATGGGCGAAGAGGTCATGATTAATGGCTGTTATGATGGGGTAGAATGTAGCGAGGAGCAACATCAAGAAAACCGTCGAACAGAATTTATGATTATAGAATTTATTCCACCTACATTTGGTGATGGTAAATCAAAAAAACCAGATGAAATCAAAACAAATGCTTGTAATGGCTGTCCTGAAGCTTCAGAGGTAGAAGGTGAGATTGATACAATAGAATCGTCTACAGAGGACTTTTAAGTCTTAATAAGTATGAAAAATAGCAAGCGTTTAGGAAATTTTCCTAAACGCTTTTTTTTATGCCCCTAAGAGAATGGACCAGCAGGCAAGCTGTCTGAAATTT
>CACVAQ010000115.1:35531-38933 GCA_902727865.1 uncultured Aureispira sp.
CAAGCTGTCTGAAATTTACCTAAGAATAAAGTGAATGCAACAAGCGTAGAAAAGTACAAAAATAAGCGCCTGTAGCCTTTAATACAGGCAGTAGCTTTGAAGGCAACTTACTAAGTTAAGAAAAAAAAATGAATAAAGCAAGCTCCAAAAACAATAATCCTTAACAGGGCTTTAATTGAAAAAATTACTTGTTTTTATGCTTTTAAAGTTGTATTATTGGCAGGTCCAGATTTATATAGATAAAAAGTATTCATTAGATTATTAGCACAAGGATAAGCAATTTTCCAAATTTCACACGACACTATGTTTAAAAGTAAAACTGATTTTAACGCTTTTGATAAAAAAAACGTAAAGGTTGACAATCCTAAAATTACAAAAGTAAAGGGCTCTTCAAAAGCAGGCACTAAGAAATTAATGGGTAAAGAAGGCGAACGAACGCCCTACCATTTAATCTTGGAGTACTTTGTAGATGATAAAGGTAAAGTAGAGGGGCATTTCTTAGACTTTGGTGAAAACAAAAAACTAAGAAAGCATTTTGAACAGGTCGAAATGAAGTCGGGAAAGTTGGATAAAAGTATGTCTGAAACGCCTAAAAAGGCTTGTGCAGGAAATGTCTATGTTGAAGAAGTTAAAGGCAATAAAGTGGTGCATTTTGAACCTGTTGAAGGCTCTAAAGTACCCAAGGCACAGTGGCCTAAGATATTAAAAACCTTGAAGCCCTTTTTGAACGGTTTGAAAGCAGTCGTCGTAATTGCTGGCGTTGTAATCGGAGCAGAAGAGGATGGAGACGAAGGGGATACAACAGACACTACTACAGACGCGACAACAGCCGATGGCACAGAAACAGATACGGATTCAACATCGGTGACGGCAAAAATAAAAGAACTGGTCTTAGGAATTACTGGAGTCTTAAAAGAAGAATTGCCTAAAACGATTGTTCCGAATGTAAAAGCAAAGACGGTTAGCCAAAAAGATGCCGATGTATTGGGGCGTTTGTTTGGCAATCTAGAAGAATTGAAGACGGTGTATGAAAATGCAGGTTCGGATATTCAGCAAAAAATAGAAAAACACTACGATTCTATTATGAATCAAGTGCCCAAACTAGAAAAAATACAAACTGCTCTTAATAATTTATTAGGTGTTTCTGAGGAAACTAAAGAGGCCGTAACAAAGGAGCCAGAGGATACGGAGGAAGTCAAACGATTAAAAGACTTATTAGCTTATGTCACCGAAAAAACGGATGAAATTTGGGCAAGTTTTAATAAATTTCAAGATGAAATCTCAAATGCCACTTCAGAAGCCCTCAAAGGTGGAGACGAATTGCTAAAAGCATTATTTAAGTAGACCCAAACCTAAATGCTGGATATTTTTATCCAGATAGTATAAATTATAACGTTATGCCAGCAGAAAAATCAAATGTAATCGAAGAAGGCCAAAAAGAACTCCAACGTCTAAGACAATTGAAAAAGGAGGTTTTGAGTAAAATGCCTGAACAAACCAGTTTTTTGACAAAAGCATTGGTTACGCTTTTAGAAAAACAATTGGATAAGTTAGATGAAAAAATTAAAAAAGTTGAAGAAAAACTGATCGAAGCAACAAAGGCTTCTGATTTGGTTAATCCTGATGTACTGGATAAAGTAAAAGATATTATAGAGGACGTTGCAGAAGGAAAAACGGACGATGCTATTGAAACGGTAAAAGACATCGCAGAAGATAAAGTGGATGAAATTATCGATGATAAAATCAAAGATGGCGTTATTGCTGACACCGTCAAAGATGTAATCGACCATGCAATGGACGGGGACAAGGATGGCGTGATAGATGCCCTTAAGGATGGTGTACAAGACAAAGCAGATGAAGCCATTGACAAGCATGTCAAAGATGAAAAAATAGCCGCAATCCTAAAAGATGTTGTGGATGGTGCAATTGATGGCGAATGGGACAGCTTGTTAGATATTGTCAAAGATGGTGTTGTTGACATTGCAGAAGGTAAACTAGAGGACTTTATTAATAAATTACTCGAACTATTCGAAGCGCAAATTAAGATTAAGATTGAGTTTGATATGAAGGAAGAAGCGAAGACGCTTATTCCTAAAGCATTGCAAGAGACGAAGGCAAAAACTGGTCCTCATTGGAGTGTTGAACTCGCCAAAAATTTGAGCATTCGCTTGGTCAAGGAAACGGCTGTTATCATAAAAGCAGAAATCAAACGCTTGACTTCTGAAGGTGGCTTAAAAATACTGACCACGATTGCCAAAGATGCCTTGATTGCGACGCTACAAAGTGGTTTGGCAGGTCGAACGATCAAAGACATTCTCAAAGAATTAGTACAACAAATTGGACAGCATCCTGAGTTTAAGAAAATCATCAAAGATTTCAAACGGAAGATGTTAATCATGTTTCTCACGGTCGCAGAGCAAGAAGTAGAAAAAACAGTAGGTCCTGTTATTGATGCTTTTCTACGAGTACACAACCCTTGGTTAGGTTCGCTTTTAAAAACACCAAAGTTTGCCATGAAAGTAGGCCCAATGTGGGGCTGTGTCAATCTAGTGTTAAGTGTTCAAGCAGATTTGACCGCCAAATTGACCACTAAAAGAAAAGGACTAGGTGCTATTGGTAAAGGTGGTTTAGCAGGAAAAGCGTATGCTGGAGTCGGTATTTCTATTGGTTATGATATTCCTCTTGTAGGAAATATTTCTATAGAAGGAGGGGTGCAAGGTGGACCAGAAATTAATGCTTCAGCAAGCCTTCAGTTTAGTTTCAAAAATGCAGTGATCCATGCTAAAGTAGTTCCTGTAACGATAGATATTGATATGTCAGCACGGTTGTATTTGGATACACCAATTCCAACTCGTATCCTGAAATATGTGCCTGCTTATTTGTCTAGCACAACGGTCGTCGGGCAATCGCTGTTTTACCCACTTGGACGCCTTAATGTTTTGACGGCAACCACTCCAGGATATACGCTTACATTTGACCTCGTGAATAAGAAATATAGCTATATTGGAGCTTCTGGTAAGTATAATGTAAGTGTTCACCCTAAAGTGAAAGCTTATTTGAAGGATGCGAAAGATGCAATTCTAGAGGCAGCACAATCTGTTTTGGATGCGGTCGACCCAACGACTTGGGATTTAAACCCATTTGATGATGACGGTTGGGCTGGAGGTTGGTTTTAGGTCAAAAAACTAGTCTAAAGATTTTACTAAAAAGAGGTTAATTCACGGTGAATTAACCTCTTTTTTATTAGCCTACAGCTTGGATTTAGACAAGTATGGTATCAGACACGTTCAAAGTGTCTGATACCATACTTCAAGCACCCTAAGGATTCTTTAGGTATAATTATTTAATTTTTGATCTATTGAAACTTTTTACACACTGTATTTATGCTCTAAAATATTAATT
>CACVAQ010000116.1 GCA_902727865.1 uncultured Aureispira sp.
CGATCTAATCCTAGTTTTGGGTAGATTTAAGCTGTAAAATAGTAATTAATTATTTTTTGTCCTGTACTCAGAGTGAAGACTCAAAGTTCAAAATTACACAGTTTTAAATAAAGTTTCACTTTTTTTTGAGATAGCTAACAATACTTTATCAGATTTTAACATTGATTTGTTTAGCGAGGGAAGTTAAACTAAAAAACGAAGCCTTTTCAAGACTCCGTTTTCTAAGTTTATGTCTATTTTCATTCTTCTAAAAAACATACCGAGCAGTAACCGCTACTTCATCGTACCAAATTCCTAAATGCTCAACAAAGTGAAAGCTAGGCTTAATATCGAGTTGCAAGGTCAATGGAATTTTTTCGAACGTATATTCTGCCCCTCCAACAAGGTCAAGTCCCGTTAGTAGATATGGTCGGTCACCTTTGTCAAAATGCGGGTGTCCTTTGTATCCTCCCCAAACACCTACGTGAACTCCTCCACCAATAAACCAGTTGAGTCCTTTTACTTTTCCTATCGGAAAGTGCCACTCAATCAAAGCCGCTGCGTTTATGCCAGGCGTAGAACTCCAATGTCCATAAGCATAAGAAGGTAGCCCTTTGAAGGCTCCAAGATAACGGCTAGTGACCAAACCTTCTAAAGCAATTCGTTCTGATAAAAAATGCTTGATCGAAAGACCATAGCTAGGTCCTACACGAAGGCCAATCGAAGTATCATAATTCTTTTGGGCATGCGTTTCTTTTGTGCTTACTAATAGAAGGATAGCAAGCAATATCGTGATTGTGTATTTCATGAAAAATTTGTGCGTTATGAAAAAAACTATAAAATTTAAAACGACTACTCGTAGCACTAATTTAGCCTTTTTATTCCAAAAAAGCACTTTTTGTGCGGTTCCTATTTCTTTGTCTATATTTTTAAATTTTTTCCAAAGAAAGGATTTAATTAATCATCCTAAATTAATTACCTTTATAGATCAATTTTTATTTGTAATAATCATACTTTCTACTTACATACCACTTCGTTAAATAGCTTAGCTTTCAAAAAACCTAAACTATCGTCCTATACTAAACTAATTATCAAGAGATTAAAACGCACAACAACAAAAGTCTATCTTACTGATACCTAGCTCCATATGGTTTCTAAACGAAGTATAGTTTTCAAAAAAATGCAAAAAAAATCCCCTTCCTTTTTATCGCTCTTCTTCTTGTTCATTCCATTCTTTTTGTTTGGGAATAATGTTCAAATTAGCAATGTTAATTTAGTCAATGATTCGACCATTACTTTTAATATCAGTTGGGAAAACAGCTGGCGTGTTAGTGTAGCGCCCAACAATCATGACGCAGTATGGCTGTTTCTAAAGCGTAGAGATTGTGCTTCTGGTCAATGGTCTCATGTAGAATTGAGTTCAGTAATAGCAGATCATACGGTTGCTGCGCCATTAGAAGCCTATATTGATGGCAAAGATGCCACTGGAACAAAAGGCTTGTTCTTGCGAAGAAGTGCCGACGGGACAGGGAACATTAACAGCACGGCTATTTCTATAAGAATGGCGGCATTGCCCCTCGGTCAGTATGATTTTAGAGTTTTTGGAATTGAGATGGTTCAAATTCCTCAAGGGGGCTTCCAAGCTGGAGATGGAAACATTTCAGCAGGCTCCTTTAGAAAAGGAAATTCCAATGACCCTTATATTGTGGCTTCGGAAGCTGCGATTACTTCAAGTACAGCAGCAGCGAGTATTTATACCTCTAGCTCTACCTATCGCCCTATCTCTATGCCTGGCAACTATCCAAAAGGGTTTGCCGAGATCTACTCTATGAAACATGAAATTTCACAAGGGCAATACGTCGATTTTGTCAATTTATTAACCTCTGACCAAGCCAGTAATCGTCAAATTACAGGAACAAGCAACCGATTGAACATTACAGGCACTTGGCCCGTTTTGGTTGCCAATACACCGCATCGAGCTATGAACTATTTAGGCTGGGCAGATTTTCTAGCTTATTTGGATTGGGCAGCCTTGCGCCCCATGACAGAACTCGAATATGAAAAAATATGTAGAGGTCCTGTCACCCCTGTTGCGTCCGAATTTGCTTGGGGAACGAATATTATCACCGATGCAAACACCTTAGTCAACGACGGTACGGCAACGGAGCAATCTTCGAATCCTATTGTAGCAGGAGGAGGAATTGCGAATTATAATAACAACACGGTTTTAGGTCCCCTTCGATGTGGCTTTGCCGCTAAAGCTGCGACTTCTCGTCTAACCGCAGGCTCAAGCTATTATGGTGTTATGGAGATGAGTGGCAACGTTTGGGAAACAACTGTTTCCAATCGACATGCAACCGCCGTTGCTTATACTGGAAATGTTGGCGATGGAACGATTACCGTTAGCCCTGTTCCTGGTTATGCCGACCAAGCTAGCTGGCCCACTCCTACAGCAGCTATTACCTCTTCTACTGCCGCTCTTGCTAGAGGTATTCGTGGTGGAGCTTGGAGTAGAGCAGCTGTCTACCTTCAAGTGTCCAACCGAACTTATATTAATAGCCGAGATGCTCGTAGAATTAACGACTATGGTGGTAGAGGCGTACGTTAGTATGCTATTTCATAATTAAACTATAAAAATATGAAGTGGCTTATCTGTAGTAGCCTATTGCTTTGTAGCAATCTATTTTGGGCCCAAACGCCCTTTCAAGGAGGTGCTGCCTCTGGTGCAGTGAGTTTCAGCTTGGCTGGAGTGGATACCTGTATCCATTTTTTTGGCGGAGATGCGGGTTCTGGAGCAAGCAATGATTTGTATAGTAGTCCTTATGCTTGTGATCTATATTTTGGAGATAGCTTGGCGGGTTATCATCATAACAATGACTTGGCTAGTACTCAAAATTGTATTTTTTATCGGGGCTTAGAGGGCTCTGGCTATAGCAATAATGTATATGACAATCCAAGTGCTTGTCCTTCCTTTTTTGCTTCGGCAAGTGGGAATGATGGTTACCATGCCCGTAGTTATACGGAAGATGCTGGAAGTTGTTTTGTCCTTACTTTTCCAATAGAATCCTCGCCCTTGTTTGCTAGCATTGAAGACAACCAAGGACGACTCAATTGGTCAACTTATGCAGAAGAAAACAACCAAGGATTTGAAATACAGAAAAGTTTTGATGGTATTGATTGGACAGTCATTGGTTGGCTTGATGGAGCGGGGGATCATCTTGGTAACTTAGCATATGAATTTTGGGATGTGTCCTTAGAATACCAAAATCAATATTACCGCTTCAAGCAAATCGACTTTGATGGCAATTATACTTATTCCAATATTGTTAATTTGCATCCGTCGATGACGAGCAGTCGTCCCAATCATATTGCGATTTACCCAAATCCTGTTCGTTCGGGCAATTACCTAACAATTCGATCTTGGATTTCTTACGACCTAGACCTTTCGGTTCGCTTATACAATACATTAGGGCAATTGATGGTCGAAAAAAACATCTCTTTGGGGACTTTCAATAATTTGTTCGAATTTCCGATGCGAAATATTCCTCAAGGACATTATTTTTTGATACTTACGGATAAAACAGGAGCCGTCATTAGCAAACAAAAAGTGGTCGTTTATGAGTAATAAAGCTGCTTAATAGGGCGTATTAAAAAAGAAAGGAAAGAGCTTTTTAGGCGTTTTAGCGCATGCCCAAAAATTTAATTTCCCAAACCACTTCCTTAGTACTTCCAAATTGTTTATCCATTCGCTTTAATAAAAACTGAATGCGAACCACCCTTTTCTCTTCTGCTTTAAAAGTCTGGGTTGTTGTATTTTTTTTCGTTTTAATTACTTGTTCGTATACTAATACTCCTTGGTACGTATCCTTCGATATTTTCTGTAAGGTTTCTTGCACTTCAATATTTTTTGCCCAAACCTCTAGTTCATAAGAAGGCGTTTCCAACAAGATTTCAAATAATTGTTGTGCGCTGCACAAACTTTGGCTTTTTTTAGTCGTTTTGCCTTTCCGCTCCAACAACCAAGTACAAGACAGCTTTGCCTTTTTATCAAAACTAGAAGACATAGCTTTCAAGGCCGTTTCACGCAATTCAAGGTTGTATTTTTGGCTACCAACAATCGCCGCATAGTCCAAAACATCTTTCCATTTCAAGACGGCTTGCTCTTCGTAAACAGATAAGTTTGTTCGACTGAGATGGGTAGATTTCAGATCGTCCAACGCATTCTTGGGCATCGCAATAGATTGTCCCAACGCAAGCTCTACCAATAGCAAAAAAACAACTATTACCACACCGATATTTTTGCTCATATTATTTTTCGTTTTGCACAAATCGAATTTCAACAATTTGTTTGCCTTCGTATTTTGTTTCTAGAATATTAATGTTTTTCAAACTCTTAATTGGCATCGTCAATTTATTAATAAACTCTTCCTTATTATATAAAGCCATGCCACCACCTGTCTTATTGTGTACCTGAATAATATGTGCTTCATCACTCAACATCACATCCAACTGCGCTCGACGCTCCTTCCAATCTTCCATTTTATTGGTTGAGAAATAGTGGATCATCAGCGCATAATCATCTTTTTTCAGCGCGATGGTTTCTTGCATTTTTGCGCTCTTAAACGCTCGTTGAATCAACATTGGTTGATAATAAAGTGCTTGAATTTTTAAGGTCATCAATTTTTCATCTGATGCTTCTATAAAAAGGCAACCCAAGCTGTCTATTTTTAAAGGCAAGGGAGATTCGCCTTCTTTTAATAAAAAGGCTTCTATGTTTTGATAAGCAATTGGCAGTTCATCATCTTGATCTACAATGCAAAATTGATAGCGTTCCTGTTTATTAAAAAAAGAAACCAATAAAAACATCCCGCCTATTATCAAAATCCCTAGAGGCAACAAAAGAACTTTCAGTGGTATTTTTTTTGTTCGAGGAACTTCTTTTGAAACAAGTTCGGGTTTGGCATCTATGGGCACACGACTCAAAAAAGCTTGCCAATCTTCTGCCCCAACATAACGGGCCAACAAATTCAACATATCAATTCGAGGCAGTTTTTCATTCTTTGCGACTTTAAGATGCGTATAAAACCACTTCTCACTAACATAGCCTCCTACTTGTTCACTTAAGGATTCTTGAAACAACCTGATTTGTGTTCCTTTCCATTCATGAATAGATTCTTGACAAGAGCTGACCTGCTGCCGAAAAGTAGCTTCCACTTGTTGTTTGAGCAACTCAAAACCTTTTATTTTTTTCTCGGTCATGCGGTATTATTTCTAGTACGATAATCGGTTGTTTTTCAAAAAAAAGGCACTTGGGCGCTTGTAAAACACTTGTAAAATGGTTTACAAAGCCTTTACAAGGTATTTTGTCCCTATTACTAGATACTTCTTTTAGTTTTAAATATTCAATTCACAATAATAAACATTATCTAATGAAAGTACTTCTTTTAAGTTTAAGCATTCTTCTTTTTAACATCCAGTTTAGTGCGGCACAGACCAAAAAAATAGCCTTGCACAGCCATAGCGGTTCTAATTCAAGTTTCACGATTCATGTAACAGATGACTTTGGTTTGGGGCCGACGGATTATTATTATCCAAATTCAAGCAAAAAGAAAAAATGCCCTTTAATTGTAAAACCAATTGATTCGAAGCAAATTAAAGTCAAGGATTCTATAGACAGCATTCAATTTTGCACGCCACTTCCACAGGTAGATAAAAAACGTAAACAGCGTTTTAAAAGTCCAAAATCTAAGCCAAGAGTCAAGAAAAAAGCAATTAAAAAAACAGCTAAAAAAGGCATAAGCACAAGCCAAACAGAGGTAGCCCCACAAGAAGTTGCACCAGAAAACAAGCGTACCGCAACACAATTTGCAGGTTTTGCCCCAAAAGAATCTAGTGAGTCGCGCTTGATTCTATGCCTGAGTATTGCTGCGTTGCTATTTTTTAGGCGTACGATGAAAACTGTTTCGTAGCGTTCTTTTCGATACTCAAGAACGAAATATAAAATCAAAAAAATAGACAATGACTTCCGCTATACCTGCCCCAAACCAAGCTAATATATACCACCAATACTTATTTAGGAGTAATTTTATTTTTGTATTACTATTCACTAGTAGTTTTTCTACTCCGACACAGTACATTCCAAGTTTACGAACCTATACCGATCCGATTTTCGAACCATTTGTCTTGTGGACTGGAAGGTTTGTCTTTAGAATCCAAGAGCCTTTTATTTATCAATTAACGTCTGACTCCACAGGAGCCTTTGTACACACATTTAATTTAATTCTTGTCGCTTTTCTTGGAGCTTGGTTTTGGGGGCGGGTACAGCCCAACTTAAATTACTCAAAAATAAGTTATGCCTTTTATACTTATGTTCGTTATTACTTAGCCTTACAGTTGTTTTTATATGGGTTCAACAAAGTATTCAAATGCCAATTCTTCTTACCCGAACCCAATACCCTCTACACTCGTGTCGGGGAAGTCCCCAAAGATTTGTTGTTTTGGTCAGCAATGGGAAGTTCTTATTTCTATACTGTTTTTGGAGGCCTCTTGGAAGTTTTTGCAGCTAGTCTGCTCCTTTTTCGAAAAACCTACTTACTCGGTAGTTTACTCGCCTTTGGAATCTTGAGTAATGTACTTGCCATTAATTTGGGTTTCAATATTTCGGTAAAACTACAGGCTAGTTTTTTCTTATTTTTATCCTTCACGTTGATCCTGCCTTATATTCAAGCACTGTATGCTTTTTTTATACATCAAAAATTAATCAAACACAAGGTTTGGATTCCTGTATTCTCTACTAAAAAAAGCCATTTTTGGTACAGCTTAATCAAAACAATTAGCATTTGGCTGATACTCTTTGAGGCTTTGGTTCCTTATTTCAAAGTCAATAACTTTAATGATGATGCTCAACAAAGAGCCTTGTTTCATGGGGCTTATGCCGTCACTTCTTTTGTAGAAAATGAGTTTCCGATACCGCCTTTAGCTACCTTTACGAAGCGTTGGAAACGAGTATTTGTACATCGCCGAGGCTATTTCATCGTTCAAACGATGGATGACAAAATGCAAGATTATCAATTTCAATACGACTTAACGAGGCAACAGTTTTCTTTAGAGCATACTGGGACATTGATAACATACGATTTGGGATATACGGCCTTGGCAACAGGGGATTTAATATTAAGCGGAAATGTAGAAGGGCGAGACCTTCAGCTTCGGTTAAGACCATTGGATTGGAAGCAATTGCCTTTATTAAAACAAGATTTTAGTTGGACTATTGATGCGATTCAATAAAAAAAGGCTAGAGTATCTTGCGATACTCTAACCTAGAAAACTAAACCCTAAAACCCATGAGGTACTAAGATAAGGCTTTTTTGTTTTTTGAAGAATTTTTTGTTCTATTTTTTATAAAAATATTAAACATTATTACGAATAGAATTGTATAGAGGCGAAATACTGATTTTTTCATTTATTGAGCTTCCAAAAATAAGACTACCAATCGGTAGGCGTTTTTTGAAGCGATAAGAAATGGAAAAATGCTATTTTGACATACGAAACTATTC
>CACVAQ010000117.1:0-4740 GCA_902727865.1 uncultured Aureispira sp.
TCTATATACACATCTGATAATATCGTCCTCATATTATCACAAACAACGTAATTAACAGAAATTAATACAATAAAAATGGCAAGAACAGAACTTAGCGATTTAGGAGAATTTGGCTTGATAGAATTCTTGACCAAAGATGTCAAACTAAAAAATAAATCTTCCATCCGTGGGGTTGGAGACGATGGGGCTATCGTAGATCACGGTACTCAAAAAACAGTTATTTCTACGGACTTATTGGTAGAAAACATTCACTTTGATTTGATTTACACCCCTCTAAAACACTTGGGCTACAAGGCTGTTGTCGTGAACTTATCCGATATTTACGCCATGAATGCTCGCCCAACACAAATTACCGTTTCTCTGGCGATTTCTAATCGCTTTTCGGTAGAATCGGTCAATGAAATTTACAAAGGGATTCATGCCGCTTGTGAAGCCTACAATGTCGATTTGATTGGAGGAGATACCACTTCTTCGGTTCAAGGTCTGACGATTAGTATAACCGCTTTGGGGGTTGCAGATGAAGACAAAATTGTCTTTAGAGATACGGCACAAGTTGGCGATTTAGTTTGCGTGACTGGCTTTTTAGGCGGTGCTTATGTTGGTTTACAATTATTGGAACGAGAAAAGCAAATCTATTTGGATGACCCCAAAATGCAGCCTGACTTAGAAAACAAAGACTACATTGTCGGTCGTCTGCTCAAACCAGAAGCTCGCAAGGATATTTTTGAATTTTTCGAAACGGCTGATTTATTGCCTACTTCTATGATTGACATTTCGGACGGTTTGTCTTCGGACTTGCTGCACATTTGTCGTCAATCGGATGTGGGTGCTTTTGTGGAGGAAAAGAATTTGCCAATCGCTCAAGAAACTTCGGTTAAAGCGATGGACTTTAAATTACCTCCAACTACTTGTGCCTTGCATGGTGGCGAAGATTATGAGTTGCTCTTTACCATCAAGCCAGAAGATGCGGAAAAGATTCGCTACAACATGGAAATTCGTATTATTGGAGAAATTACAAAACCTGAGGATGGGATTAATTTACATACTTCTGGTGGAAGTATTAAGGAATTGATTGCGCAAGGATGGAGACATCATTAGTCTTTCTTTTATTATCATAAAAAAGGATAGCTTATGCTAACTAACTTACACATTGAGAATTTTAAATCCATTCATAATCTAGAGATTGAATTGGGGAAGGTCAATGTATTTATTGGTGAGAATGGTTGTGGGAAATCGAATATTTTGGAGGCGGTGGCTTTGGCTAGTGCTGCCCAAGAGAATCGTTTAAAAAATGATGATTTGGCTGCAAAGGGAATTCGTGTGACTCGTCCTGATATGATGATTAATTCTTTTTTAGATATGGAAAGAAAAGAAGATATAGTTATAGAGTATCGTGGTTTTTTAAAAATGAATACATTTTCAAAACAATGTCGCATTACCACTGATGATTTCTTAAATATTCTAGCTATTTGGAATAATTCACCTATAACATCTACTGGACATGGTATTTCAAACTTCCCTATATCAAGTCAAGATATGGAAGCTATTAAAGCAAAACATATATCCTATATTTCACAATACATAATTTACGAATTACAAACCAATCCGCTTAGAGGTTTCAACAAACAAAGTTATGAAATACCAGGTCGAAATGGAGAGAATTTAGATTTCTTGTTAGAAAGTTTTTCGGAAGAAGAATGGGAACAAATCATTCAACATTCTAAATTTATTTCGTGGTTAGATGATAATGGAATTATTGTAGACAAAGATGGAGAATTAGCTGGTAAACGCCTAAAACTACGTTCCGATTCAAAGCTTTACTTCCGTGATAAATTCATGCAGAAGAAAAACAATGTTTTTTCTGTCGAAAATGCCAATGAAGGAGCCTTGCATATTCTATTTTACTTAGCTTTATTTATTAGTAAAAAAACACCTTCTTTCTTTGCAATTGATAATATTGAGAATGCGCTTAATCCTTATTTATGCCGCCATTTGATGAAAAATATAGCAGCGTTGGCGAATAAAAATGAGAAGCAAGCTTTAATTACAACGCATAATCCTGCGATCTTGGATGGTTTGAATTTACATGATGATAATCAACGTCTATTTGTCGTTTCTAGAAACAAAAAAGGACATACGACCGTTAAACGAATTCAGCTAAAACCAGCGGTAGAGGTTGGTGGTAAAAAACTGAAACTTTCTGAATTATGGATGCGTAATCATTTAGGTGGTATTCCTCAAAATTTCTAGTCTTATGCAGATAGGAATTATAGCAGAAGGAAAAGGCGATTGTGCCGTCTTGCAAAATATTTTGTGGAGCGTTTTGAAAGATGAAGATGATGTGCGATTTTTGCGTCCAGAATTTGATTTAGATGAAACGGACTTGCAAGATCGTACTTACAAGACAATGACGGAAGATGAATTTAGTTCTTGGACATTGGTTCAGAAAGATTGCGTCAATCAAACTAAATTGCAGAGTTTTTTAGTCGATGATAATATTTTTGCCGAAGAACGCAAGCTTATTATACAAATAGATACTGCTGAATGTGAATTAGAAAACTACGATGTTGTTCGACCAAATAAAGACGCTCATTATTGTACGAATTTGAGAACAGCCATCATTAACAAAATAAATACGTGGGTCAATAACTTATATGCTGGACAACTTTATTACGCTATTTGTATTGAAGAAATGGAAGCTTGGTTATTGCCATTATATGAATCTAAAGATAGTTCAAAGCATACTGATCCTAAGAAAAAATTTGATGCTTTGATTAACAAAAAAAGAAGGACAGATAAGAATTTTAATAAAAAAGTACAAGCAATTAGTCAGAAATCAGAATTTGAAAAAATGGACTTTTATGCGGCTGATTTTAAAAAGGCTAAAAAATTGAAGGATGCCTTAAAGTACAATCAAAGTCTACGTGATTTTGTAGACTCTTTAAAACCTATCCTTACTTAAAAACAAAACAACAACTATGTGTATATTTCACGTGACGAGCAAAACAGACTCTTTCAAAGAGTTTTTGGCGGCACATCCACAATTACCCGTTTATCAATCGCATGAAAAAGGTCAAAAGCCTAAAATTGCAACAGAAGAATCTATTTATACTGATTACGGTTTTTCTTGTGAAGTAAGCGAGCGTTCTTGGGACGATGTCGATGGTCAAGTGGTTGACATGATTAGCTTTTTGGAAGTCTATACGACTTATTTTGAAAGCTTAAAACAGAGCCACAAAATTGACGATTGGCGATTTGATTTGCCTTACGAATGTGAATGGGAAGAAAATCAATTTACGCAGTGCAATTATTTACCTCCTAAACTAATGTGTTTGGCGGGTGCTTTAGAGATTGGCATCGAGCTATCTCTTTATTGGCCTAGTGCTGATGAGGACGATTTAGACCTAGAAGACGATGATGTTTCTGCGGATTCTAATACGGATGCTTAATTGTCAAAGAACCATTTTTTTTTATAAAACAGCAAATAAGGCAAAAGCGCTTTGTTTGCTGTTTTATTTAGTATTTTGTTGTGCTCCTTTAGTAAAAATCACCTGATGGAAAAACTTAGCCTTGAAGACATTTTAAAAATTCCAGCCTTGCTGTTTAGCCCTAATGAAGCCAACAAGTCGATTGCCGTTCAGTTATTGGAGCAACATTCGGCTGCAATCCCTTCTATTTTGGCTCCTATTGAAGTTTTTCTAGTCTTTCATCCCGAATACAAATTATTAGCGACAGTCCAACAGGTCCTCCCTAGCTTTAACCTAGCGGAATCGCCTATTTATTTAATCTATCTTATTGCGAACAATAAGGACTATTTGCCCTGTTCGCAAAGCATTCTAAAACGGTTTTCGATCAACGAATTGAATTACCGAACTTGGCTCTTAGCGGACCCTCAAAAAGCAAGCGCTTATGCTGCTGTTGGGGAAGTATTTTGTTTGCACGAAAATTTATTTGAGAAGGGCTTGACCTATTATCAATTGGCAATGCAACACAGTCCAAACAAGACCGATAGTACGCTTAGTTACCTAGCATTATTACAAAAAAAATATACCCTTAACAACACACTAGATGCACATAAAGCAGAAATTATTGCCTGCTACAATCAAACGTACGAAGCACAAGCTGCGCAAGAAATACTCTATCGCTTAGCTTTATTTTACCAAGAACAGTTGAATGACAAAACGGCTGCAACGGCTACTTGGGAACGTTGTATTCAAGACTTCCCTAGATTTAATCGAGCTTTTTTTGCGTATGCTCAATTTAAAATGGCCCAGCAAAACTGGACAAAAGCAAAGGCCTTGGCGCAAGAGAGTTTAAATTTGGCATTATCTGGTGCTTATTATAATCTAGATGAAATTTACTATATGCTGGGTTGTATAGAATGGAAGGGCTTTCAAGATAGCGCTGCGGCAGAACAGTACTTTGAAAAAGCCTTAGAAGAAAATGAATTTTATTTCAAACCCTTGGAAGCCTTGATGGAATTGTCCTTAGAAAAGGAGGCTTACACAAAGGCGATTCGATGGCATAAAGTTGCCTTAAAAGAAACGCCTTTTGATATTTCATTGATGTTAAAATTAGCTGAATTGTATCTCAAAATGTACGATTTAGAAGAAGCCGCTTCTTATTATACCGAAATTTTGGAACTGAATCCCACTTATCCTCCAGCTTTGGAAGGACTACGTCGTATACAAACGATAGAATAATTAGTTGCGTATTAAACATTAATACTCCGTTGATTAG
>CACVAQ010000117.1:4840-7524 GCA_902727865.1 uncultured Aureispira sp.
TGAGCCTTTGTTACTTACGTGAGGTCGCTACGCTTAGTTCGGGTTTTCAACGGAGTAATGAAACATACAATTTGCTTTAAAACACTGTACCAACAGCCTCCTTTTCTTTATAATCCTTAGAAAATATAGACACAATCGTTTCTATAAAATTAGTAAACTTCCTACATCAGCATCCTACAGTTACCTCAAAACAAGCTTTTTTGTCATCGTCTCCCCTCCACCAACTACTTGTACGTGATAGATACCTTTTGCTAAGGTAGAAAGATCCAACTTATAATTTCCGCCTAGTACCGCAGTATCTTGTACTTGACTCACTACCTGCCCTAATGTATTGTATACCCTAATAACAAGGGCATCTTGTATCGCCAATTGAACATCTACATTTAATTGCCCTGTGGTAGGATTTGGGTACACATTCAAAGCCCCTTTCTTTTCCAAGGCAACGACACTTAAAGTAGGGGTAATGTTAATATCATCTAGGTATATATTATTTTCATAATTAGAAACATGCTCGAATCGAACTTGAACACCTGAAGCACCAGCATAAGCAGATAAATCAATTGTTTCTTGTCGCCACTCTCCTGCTACTGGAACAAACTCAACCGTACGGACAGCAGAAACAGTTGATAGCGCATTCCCCGCCTTTTCATATAGCTCGGTCCACGTTTGCCCACAATCATCCGAAGCCCAAACACGCAACGTATCGCTATATCCAGAAGCGGAAAACAAAGCATAAGCCATTTCAAAACTCATCGTTACCGTAGCCGAATTACTCATGTCCAAGGGAGGTAAGGTAATCCAATCCTTTTCGCCACTAGCAGAATAATCCCAATTGTCCATAAACATAGAAGCCTGCCCTGTTTTCGAAGCCGTTGTTGTTCTTGCCCAAGTCACATCATTATCTGAATTGGTGAGCGACCAGCCAGCCAAAGGAAATATTGCCCCTTCAAAGCCTTCAAAAAACGGCAAAGCCAAACCACCAGCCAAAATTGTAAAAGAGGTCGTACGTTGGTCATTCGCTCCATCTCCATCGACGGTTCCATTTGGCAAGGTTGTCCAGACTGTAATCGTATGCGCCCCAACAGAAGTCGTTTGTTGCGGCAATTGCACCAAAGCAGATTCTGCCGTATTAAGGTTTCCTGTCCAATTTTGTGTCATCGTCATTCCGCCATCTATTTGATAATTAAGCACCACAGAAATTAAAGGAGATGCACCATAATTTTGAAGGCTTATTTCGGGCACAAAAGTCGGACTACAAATTGTTCCACTAGGATAATTAATTGCCAAAATGCCTGCGTCATCACTAGCAATCACACAAGCCTGAGAAGTCAACAAGCCTGGTCGTGCCGCAGTAATCGCAGCCCGCATTCTAGTTTTTTGCCCTATTGTAAATGAATTCATACAGTTATCGTTCACATAATCCATATAGTTCATAAACATATCGGCTGTTCCGCAAGAAGCAGAAGGATGCGAAGGACAACCGCCATTCGACTCCTCTTGCAAAGGCGTGTCGGACACGCCATCATCTTGGCTACAACTTCCATTCCCAGGCCCCCAAACATGTTCCAAATTCAACCAATGCCCAACTTCATGAGTTGTAGTTCTTCCTCCATTATACGGAGCCGAAGCCCCCGTTACACCAAAATAGTCCGATCCAATCACAACGCCATCCGCTCCATTAGGAGCACCTCCAGGAGGATAAGTATAGCCTAAAATTCCCCCACCCAATTCGCAAACCCAAATATTTAAATATTTATTAGGGTCCCAAATATCAATGCCGCCTGCAAGCGTTGAGTAATAGGCATTGCCACTTCCTACATTAGTAACAGAAGTCTGTGTGCGGGTTATTCCTGTCGTGGAATTATTATTGGGATCTTTTGTTGCCAAACAAAACTCAATCTCTGTATCTGCCACCACCCCAACAAAATCGCTAGGAATATTGTTTGCATCCGAATTGGTTCTACGATAATCTTCATTCAAAACCTGTAACTGTTCATAAACTCGCTGATTGGAGAGGTTCTGTGCTGCCGTTCGGTATACAATATGGACCACAACAGGAATCGTATACACAGGCGCTCTATTCCGTCCTTTCAAAGCAATTTCTTCTTGTGTTATAGAGCGATTGATGCGAGCCTCAGTACGTGCTCGACGCAGGCTTAGAGTAGGATTTTCTTCTATTGCTGCTGCTGTTTTTTCATTGGTAAAACAACGAATAACGTTCTCCAAGTCTGCATTTAGCGGCTTCATTTCGATTTGTTGGCTCCATAAAGAGCTCGTCTGTACTGCAATAAAAAATACAATTGGTAATAACTTTTTCATATTGTTCTACTTAAGGATTGATAAACGTTATCGAGCGACTATAGGTTTGTTCTTGAACTAAATTAAGACTTTCAATCCAACAACGGTTTTTTATACGCTTTTTTTTTGATTCTTTGACGACTAGAAGAAATCTAAGCAACCTCATCCTGCCCAAATTTGTGTCGTATACTTAACCTATTTTATCTTTTTTCACTTGCAAAAAGCTATAACAAAGTAACATGCAATCGTTCCCCAAAAAAGCTAATTTGATCCTTGTTAAAAACTTCTGCTACGCTACATAATACTTCGTGGGATTAGTTCACTACGTTTGTTAGCTCGCTTTGCTCGTGAGCTCACTCCGTTCGGTTCATGAGCGCTACGCTTAT
>CACVAQ010000118.1 GCA_902727865.1 uncultured Aureispira sp.
TTTTTACGTTTTTCATAGACCCCGAACTAAGCGAAGCGACCTCACGTAAGTAACAAAGGCTCACGAAGTAAAAACTAAAAACAACGCAGTAGCAGCGCAGCTAACATAAGCGTAGCGCTCATGAACGTAGTGAACTAATCAACGGAGTATTATTAATCTATACGTAGCTATTATTCTTTTATAAATTTCATTGTTTGCTGAGTCGTCTCACTTGTAATTCTTACTAGATACACTCCTGAAGGAAAGTCTTCTACTGGAAGACTTATTTGAGCTTGACCAGCAGCTACATTTAAGGTATTCATGTAAGCTACTTTTCCTGTAATATCTAAAATAGAAACCGTACCATTAATTGCGTCCTCACTGCTAATAGCTAAATTAACTACATTTTTTGCAGGATTAGGGAACAAGTTAATTGTCATTCCATTCGTTTCTACTTCACTAGCAGAAGTAAAGAAGTTGATTACTGGAGGTAATGCATTTACCATAAACCCAGGCTTCGCAAAATTACGACTAAAGTTCCCTGAAGAATCTACTGTAATTGTATCGCAGAAAGTTGACACACAACCATTCAGTGTATCCAAAGCCATCATACAAACGACATAAGAACCAAAACCATTGTAGACATGCGACGGAGCGCCTGACATGGCTCCAGTATTGTCCCCAAAGTCCCATACAAATGTAAATCCAGCTCCTTGAGCAGCACCGTTAACGACTGGCTGCATCCACAAAATAAGTGGGTTAGTCGTATCTTGAGTAATGTTAATATCAGTAGTCAAGTTGGCACAAGGTCCATTTTGGTTACCATTATTTGTTGTCACCATGATTGAATCACAGTATGTGTAGCTACAATTTCCTGAATCGGCTGTTACACAAACTAAGTGGTATCCGTTTGCAAATGTAAACGTTGGGTTTGAGCTACTAGAACCGTTGTTGTTCCCAAAGTCCCAGCTATAGTTCATGGGGTATTGCGCTCCAGTATTTACTGGTGTAAAGGTTACCGCACCGTTTGCACCTACGGTGTACGTGAATGAGCCATTTCCAAAGTTTCCACATGGATTAGAAGCACCACCAACACAGAAATTCGTTGTTTCAGCATAGGTAAATGAGCCACCAGATGCTAACGTTAGTCCTGTTGCTGCTTCTACCAAGCTGTAATTTCCTTGACCATAGTAGCAACAAATACCGTCACCATAAGTATCGTAAATATTAAAATTGTAACATCCTGTTGGCAAACATAGGTCAATTGCTAGATTAACGCCATTCATTGCTGAAGTATAATTTCCACCATTCGCTACTACAATACCGTTTCCATCTGTCACCGTCCAAGATGTTTCTGTAGCATAGTTATCAAATAGCAAGTTGAAACTCACTGCATTTTGAAGACAGGGGTTGGTTATTGTATTATTAATATAAATTGAATCACAGTACGTATACTGACAAAGAGAATCACTTACGGTCAAACAGATAGAATGCCAGCCGTTGGATAATTGTACTACTGGATATTGACTAGAACTACCCGTTCCGTTTCCAAAATTCCAATAATAAGACGTCGCTCCTGTTTGGAAACCACTTACTGATGGAAAAAAGCCTGTTCCTCCTGAATAAGTCGTATCACTAAACGTCGCAGATACATTACATGGATTATTTCCGCTTACATAAATCGTATCACAATACGTCTCTGTACACATTGAATCTGTTACCGTTAAACAGACATAATGCCAGCCTGTTGACAATTGAGTCGTTGGATTAGCCGTATAGCTCATCGTGTTGTTGCCAAAATCCCAAGTATATTGAGTTGTTGGAGGAAAAAATCCATTCAAATAAGAATAAAAAGAAACGCTATTACCTGATGTAGTATATTGGTAACCTGCTGATGCACTTCCACATGGATTAGAAGCACCGCCTACACAGAAATTCGTTGTTTCAGAGTAGGTAAATGAACCACCAGATGCTAGTGTCGTTCCTGTTGAATCGTCTACTAGAGTATAGTATCCTTGACCTTGTGTACAACAAATACCGTCACCATAAGTATCGTAAATATTAAAATTGTAACATCCTGTTGGCAAACATAGGTCAATTGCTAGATTAACGCCATTCATTGCTGAAGTATAATTTCCACCATTCGCTACTACAATACCGTTTCCATCTGTCACCGTCCAAGATGTTTCTGTAGCATAGTTATCAAATAGCAAGTTGAAACTCACTGCATTTTGAAGACAGGGGTTCACAACACCAGTAATATAAACTGAATCGTGTAAAAACGCTTGGCAACCATTGGCGTCATAAACAGTTAAGTCTACTGCATACCATCCTGCTCCTGGATATGTAAAAGAAGGATTTGCAAGGCTTGATCCCCCTATACCGTGAAAATTCCAAGCATAAGTATAGGGTGCTGTTCCTGCCGTTATGTTACTTGTAAACATAGCCGTGTTTCCATTAAGGGTATGACTTTGCCCTACCCCAAAACCTGCACAAGAAGTTGTCCCTACATAAATAGTATCACAATACGTCTCTGTACAGATTGAATCCGTTACCGTTAAACAGATATAATGCCAGCCGTTGGATAATTGTACTACTGGATATTGACTAGAACTACCCGTTCCGTTTCCAAAATTCCAATAATAAGACGTCGCTCCTGTTTGGAAACCACTTACTGATGGAAAAAAGCCTGTTCCTCCTGAATAAGTCGTATCACTAAACGTCGCAGATACATTACATGGATTATTTCCGCTTACATAAATCGTATCACAATACGTCTCTGTACACATTGAATCTGTTACCGTTAAACAGACATAATGCCAGCCTGTTGACAATTGAGTCGTTGGATTAGCCATATAGCTCATCGTGTTGTTTCCAAAATCCCAAGTATATTGAGTCATGGGAGGAAAAAATCCATTCAAATAAGAATAAAAAGAAACGCTATTACCTGACACACTGTATTGGTAACCTGTTGATGCATTCGCACAAGAAGCGGTGTTTGTATAAACAGTATCACAAAACATGGTCTGACAGTTTGTTAAACTATCATATACTGTTAAACAGACATAATGCCATCCAATAGGAGAACCTCCATTAAACGTATGATTCAACGTTGAACTGGCTGTAGTTAAGTTAGTGGTTGTATTATTGTTATAATCATTAATCGTCCATTCAAAAATGGGATTAATCGCACCACTGGTTAGTGCGGTAAAATTATAACTGTTTCCCGTATTTGTATACGAAAAGGTGGCATTACATTGTGCATGTAAGCTATTAATGGCTCCAAAGAGCAACATAATAGCGACCGTTAAAAAATTAATTGCTTTCATAAGTTGATTTTTTTTTTGAGTAAACTCCTATTAAGTTAGATCGTCGACTTAATTTATTTTTGACAATACAATAATAAGAAGAAGTAGTGTACTTAGAAAATACATTTTTTAACAAAAATTTTATACTTTATAATTAAAAAAATTTATTAAAACTTAAAAATAAACAATTTAATACAAAAAATAATCTTTAAAACTTATTATAAGTTGCCCAAAAAAAGCCTATAACAAAAAAATGTTTCCTAGATAATTCTAGGAAACATTAAAAAAAAGACTTTTCTATCTTTATTCGACCTAAAGTAGTCTTATAACATTAAGCTTAGGCAGGCCTAATACGAGACTTAATGTACGCCATTTATTGAGTAATAACTTCTAGTTACAATTTCTCTTGACGAATAAAACGACCATTAATAAAGTCAAATTTTTGACCGTTTATCGTAATAGACGCCCCTTCTTGCGTCTTGGACAATTCGTAGACATCTTGCTTCACCAAATGAATCGAACCATTGGTTGCGTGTGCTAAATTCAAATATTCTTCGTTGATAATTTTTTCCTGCCGCCCCCAAAACGAACTACCGCCATCTTCCACGCCACACAAAATAATCCGAATTGGAACCTTTAATTTTTCCATTAGGGCCAAATCTCGCACAGAACTATAATTATCAGCAATCAAAAAGATTTCGTCGGATTGATTTCGATGCACCTCTGCCGCCAGCAAGGCTTCTACATCATTTTCAGGGCACTCACCACCACCACCCTTGCGCATGCCTTTTCTCATGGTATTAATAATGGTATTAAAATCTGTAATTTGTCCTTGACAAAAGTACAAACCTCCTGTTGAACCAATCGTTTTCTGTGCGGTTCCTTTTCCATCTCCATCATTAAAAAACAAGTATTTCTTAGGTTCTTTTTTCGTAAAATTTAGCGCATGCCATAACATAACTTGTTCTGTGTAACCGTACATAGAGCCTGTAATGTCGGTCACAATAATTTTATTTTTAAACGTATCCCGTAGGCGATGCAAAGGTGCTAAGACGGCTTTATTCTTTTCCTCCAAAAATGTAGGATTCTGCTCTAATTTCACTTGATAAGCATTGGCTTTGATTTGCAACATCCTACTGACCCATTCCGTACTGTCGTAATCAATCGGAATATAAATATCGGCTTCTGCAATTTTATCTTGATTGCCTGTTCGAACCAAAGAATCTAAAAACTGCATAGCATCCATATGCACCAATCGAGACAGTGAATCCGCAAGATATGCCATACGCTCTTTTCTTTTAGAGCCCATCCATGTAAAAACAGTAGACATGATTTTGTACTCCTTCCCGACATCTCTCGGACGTATCGTCTTGACATTCTCGTGGTACTTTACGGCAATTCTAAATTCAGGATCAAAGGGCAAATAGAAAATGACCTGTCCTTCCTTGTTTGTCGTGTCGGTATACACTTTGCCCGTCGATGAATACAAGGTAACCGCTTCCGCTGCCAGACGTTCATTTAAAGAATTCTGATACGTAAAGGTAAAATAGATAAATCGTCGAGTGTACGCTTGATAATTATACGTTACATAAGGAAAGGCATTGACCGTGATCGAACGCAGACAGGTATGTTCTCCACAATGCACGGTGTAGGTTTCGTCAAAAGGTACTTTTGCTTTTATTTTTCCATCTTTTTTTGTGGTAACCTTTACAATATGCCCTTTTACTCCTTTTAGAACGACTGGACTATTTGCGTAAGGCGTGCCGTCTGGATTGGTCAATTTTAAATTGATAAAACATAAGGTATCTTCGGGGCTAAAATTAGGCTTGTATCCTTGAGCATAAGCTGTTGTGAGGCTTACACTAAGACAGAACATCAAAAATAGAGGTCGCATAGCTGGTGTTTTTTTTGTCGTTTTAATAAATTCTATCCTGTTAATAAGGCATCCCTTATTCATTCATTACAACAAGGCTAAAAATGTGCCGCAATAAAATTTAAAGTATGCTTATAATAAGCCGCTCCACCGATCGTGTATAAATTAGTATGCCCTGCTCCTTTCACTGTATAAAACGTTTTATCTTCGCTTCCCAAAGCTTCAAAAAGCTGCTTTCCATAAGCAATCGAGATGTGCTGATCGGCATCCCCATGATTCATTAAAATAGGTTGTTTAATGTTTGCACAGGCTTTTATGGGTTGAATTTGATCTGGGTCAAATTCGGCCATTCGTCCAGCTAGGGTTAAGCTTCTGTTCGAAGCAAATCGAAGCCCTATTCCAAAACAATAGCGTTTTTGGTATTGATAAACAATTTCTGATAATTCCGTAAAGGTACTTTCAATAACGCCAAATTTAAGCCTAGGCTCTATCGCCAAGGCTTGCAAGGCAACTGCTCCGCCCATCGAGCTTGCCCAAATACCAATAGAAGTTTCTGAGTCGTAGGCCAGGATAGCGGACACAACGGCTTGCACGTCTTCTTTTTCGTGATAACCAAAGGTGCAATATTCACCACCACTTTGTCCATGTGCCCTAGCGTCATAAATGAGACAGTTATAGCCCGAATCGGTCAAACTCTTTGCAATCCCTAAGTAATCTTCTTTGCAACCGCCAATTCCATGCAACATAATGATCGTCCCTTTGCTAGTATCTTGAGTGGATAAAGCTAAATAATTGGCTAAGACAAAACTGTCTTTTGTCACAATATCTAAGGCCACTGTTTGAAGTGTATAATCTGCTGGAAATGCTCCGTAAGGGAAGCGGTCTTTATTTTTCACTACATCTATTTTTGGGGGCATCACAACCGCATAGGGTGCTATAAATTCTACAATAATAACGCCTAACATCATTGCTAAAAAAAATAGAATAACGAACATTCTTAATCGTTTTTTTTTCATAAGTCGGTTTTGTTGTTTTTGACAAGATAATACAAAAAACTCTATACTTTTAAGTACCTTGCTTGTTCTATCGAATTGCATATAAAACATAAACTAATACAATGAAAGAGCAGATTTTAGATCGTTTTCTCCGTTATGTCAAAGTAGATACTCAATCTGAGTTTGGAGTAGAAAAAATTCCTAGCACAGACAAACAATTCATCCTAGCCAATCAAATTGTAGAGGAATTAAAAGCCATTGGCTTGAGTGAAGTTGAAATCGACGAGCATTGTTATATCATGGCTACTCTTCCCGCCAATACCGATAAAAAGATCCCTACAATCGGTTTTGTTGCCCATATAGATACTTCTCCAGATTTTACCGCAACAGGTTGTGCCCCGATTGTTTGGGAAAACTACGATGGTGGTGATTTGGTTTTGAACGAAAAAGAAAACCTTGTTCTTAGAACGTCAGAGTTTCCTGAAATGGTTCAATTCAAGGGACAAACAATGATTACAACCAATGGTTTGACCTTGTTGGGCGCTGATGACAAAGCGGGCGTAACGGAAATCGTTTCTGCGATGGAATACCTAATCAATCACCCAGAAATCAAACATGGAAAAATTCGCATTTGCTTTACGCCTGATGAAGAAGTCGGTCGTGGTGCAGATTTGTTTGATGTGGAAAAGTTTGGAGCAGAATGGGCGTATACAATGGACGGTTCTTTGCCTGGAGAAATTGAGTATGAGAACTTCAATGCCGCTTATGCTGCGCTTAGTATTCAAGGAAAAATTGTTCATCCTGGCTCGGCAAAAGACAAAATGGTCTGCTCTATGCATATTGCAACGGAGTTCATCCAAGCTTTGCCAGCAGACGAGGTTCCTGAAAAAACAGATGGTTATGAAGGTTTCTTTCACTTGCTTTCTATCAATGGAGGGGTTGACAAAACAGACTTGAGTTACATCATTAGAGATCACGACAAAGAAAAATTTGAAGCTAAAAAGGTTTTCATGCAAGAAACGGTGGATCGCTTAAATGAAAAGCATAACCATTGTATTCAGTTAACGTTGACCGATCAATATTATAATATGGCTGAAAAGGTGCGCCCTGTGATGCACATTGTCGATTTGGCTAGAGAGGCAATTACTAATTTGGGCATGGAGCCGATCACTCGCCCTATTCGTGGCGGAACGGATGGTTCTAGGTTGTCTTTCATGGGTTTGCCTTGTCCTAATATCTTTGCAGGTGGGCTAAATTTCCACAGTCGTTATGAATACGTGGCCTTGGAATCTATTGTTTCGGCTACTGAAACGATTGTTGAGATTGCTAAATTGATGGAAGGTCGGGATTGGTAG
>CACVAQ010000119.1 GCA_902727865.1 uncultured Aureispira sp.
AAATCGTATTAGTTTATTGCATGAGTGCTTCGCTTTGATTATCAGTAAGATGAGTTTCTAGTTGTCAAAGTGTTAAAAAGCTGATAATCAAACTAATGCAAGATGCTTTTTTATGTTTTTTATAAAAAAACTAAAAAATAAACGGAGTATTATATTACAGTGTGTAATACGTTATTAAATAGTGGGCAAGTATGGTATCAGACACTTTTAAAGTGTCTGATACCATACTTCAAGCACCCTAACTATTCTTTAGATATAATTTTATTTAATTTTTGATCTATTGAAACTTTTTACACACGGTACTTATTAAGATAAGAAATTACAAAATTTGATTTTTGAATGAAGATGTATTATCTTGTAGGTCAGCCTAGTTTTACCTATATTCTTTCTTCTGATGACTATTGTCTTGTACATAGTGCTTTTATAGCTTAAAAATATTTCTATAGATAATTTGATATGCCTACCATAAAAAAAATATTATTTCCGACAAGTTGTAACGAAAACTCTAAGAAAGCGTTTGAATACACCCTTGCAATTGCGCAACGATTTGGGGCTACAATTGATGTCTTGCACATTTGTGAACCTAATATGGATATTTTAGTCCCAGGAATTTTACGCCATCAATTGATGCAAGAGCAGAAGCAGACAGCTCAACGAATACTTCAAAATTGGTTGAATGAATTTGATTTTAAACAGGTGGCCATAAAACAAGAAGTGGAGTTAGGCTATGCGAAAGAAATGATTGCTATTTATGCGAATAAGCAAGACGGATTGGACTTGATTATTATAGGTACAAACGACAGCAGCAGTAGCTTTAAGAAAATTATTTGGGGAACAATTATTTCAAAAACAATTGAAGGCGTGGCAAGCGTTCCCGTGTTGGTCGTTCCTAAAGGAATTGTTTTTCAAGAAATTAAAAACATTGCTTATATTACGCCAATAGACGCTACTTGGCGACCTGTTTATCCCAAAGTAGAGCGAATCGCTGCCGACTTCAAGGCAACCCTTTATGTGGCACATTTGCCGCAAGCAAAGTATGAGCGCTTGGAAAATGAAAACCATGTCGTTTTAGAAGATTATGGCTCGGCTTTGCCCGCTTTTGCTTATAATAATAATTTGCAATTGCTAGTAACCGTTGCTTCTGTACGAAGTACTTTCCAAAAGATGTTGCAATACAGTAAAGCGCAAAAAATGGCTTTTGAGACGCACATCCCTTTATTAGTCTTAAAGAAAAGGATTGATTGACGACCTATTTTATAGTATATCTAACTTTCTTTAAAATCATTTAAGGAAAGTATCCTTAAATCCAAAAGGATTCTCTATTTTTGAAGGCTTTGAACAATCATTATTAAACAAGAACTTGAAAGCTTGTTTAGAGCCTTAATTTATTGTAAATTTTCTAGGTTAATACATACATAATACGAAACAATGTTTCAATATATCATTAAACGTATATTGATTTTTATTCCAACCTTTTTTGTCATTTCCTTACTTATTTTTGGACTAAGTAAAATGGCACCTGGAGATCCAGTGTTGGTTGTAATGGGAGGAAATGATAGCGAAGGCGTTGGGCAACGGTCGGATTTGCTGAATGGGGAAAAAGCGTATGCACAAGTAGCAGAACGTTTAGGCTTAGATAAGCCTGCGTTTTACTTTGTATTTACTTCTGCGGCTTACCCTGCTAATTTATATGAAATTAGCAAACAAAACCATCGAGAAACGATTAGTCGTTTGATTGATGCCTACGGGAACGCTGCTGCTGTAATGGATTATTACAACACACTTAAAAATGTTTATTATAAAACAGCAGACATAGAAAATGCCCGACATTCTATAGAAGGGACCGCAAGGAATTGCATGAATGACTTGTTTAATGAATATGAAGATGGAGTAATTATGTTCAAATTGAATTTACTCAAAGATTCTTTGGCAACTCCAGACAATGGATTGGAAGCAATTCAAGGGGATTGGAACGACTTAATTGAAAAATACCAGTATCTCAAAGACAATCCAACCAAAACGGAATTGTATCTTCCTACCATTCGATCTTATGGCATCAATACACAGTATCACACTTGGATGTTTGGAGATTATCCTTGGTTTAGCAGCGTCGATAGTTCTAGCCATTATAGAATAGAAGCATTGTCTTTAGAAATCATTGATTTAGTTCCTCAAAAACGAAGCTTAAATAATTCTATTAGTAAATTAAGGGGGCGAAACTATACCATTCAAGAGGAATTAGATCGTGTGGGAACCAATGCAAGCCCAGATAGTTTGCGTCAAGTGTTGGCAAGCAACGAAGTACAAATTGAGGAATATTTAAGCAATCAAAAAACGATACAAGTATCTATTAATACGTTATCCGCTGAACGAGATAGCCTATCTTCTAATTTGACTCGATATACGAGTAAGGGCTTTTTGAGAGGGGATTTTGGGCTTTCCTATATAGATCGAAAAGAAGTTTCTCTTAAGTTGAAAGACGCTTTGTATTGGACCTTAGTTATGAACTTTTTTGCCATTTTGATTTCCTATCTTATTTCTATTCCTTTAGGAGTCAAAAGTGCTTTGTGGAAACTAAAAGGAAGGAAGCTTATTGATAGTATCAATACCGCTTTTTTGTTTATTTTATATTCGTTGCCAAATTTTTGGATCGGAACCATTTTGTTGGTTTTCTTTACCACAGCTGAGTATAGCGAAATGTTAGACTGGTTTCCAACTAGTGGAGCACAAGATTTAGATTTTGCAGCGCATCCAGATACAACCCTTTGGATGAAATTTCTAGACATAGCCCATCATTTAATCTTGCCTATTTTTTGTATGACTTATGGCTCTTTTGCGTATTTATCTCGCCAAATGAGAGGTTCTATGTTAGGGGTTATTCGACAAGATTACATTCGAACAGCAAGGGCAAAAGGATTGAGTGAACGTAAAGTCATTTGGAAACATGCGTTTAGGAATTCTTTGTTTCCTATTATTACGTTGTTTAGTTCTATTTTCCCAAGAGCATTGTCAGGGTCGATTGCCATTGAGTTAATCTATGCGATACCTGGAATGGGGCAGCTAGCGCTGATGTCCATTACTTCAAGAGATTGGCCTGTTGTGTTTACGATTGTCATGTTTGCGGCCATTTTAACAATGATTGGTAATTTAATTGCAGACATTTTATATGCTATTGTTGATCCACGTGTATCTTTTAAATAATTGAGTATGTTTTTTCTAAATAAAAAAAGGACAGATATCATTACCCAATCCATCGAATATTCGGAGGACAAAGGGTATTGGTCAATCGTGCGAAAACAATTTTATAAGAATAGGTTGGCCGTATGGTCTTTACATATTTTTTATGTCATTTTGTTTGTCGCAATATCTGCTGATTTTATAGCGAATGAACGCCCTATATATTGCGAATTGGACGGGGAGTCTCACTTTCCTATCTTTCATCAATACTTGGTAGATTTGGGTTTGGAAACGTGGGACGAAAAATTTGTGTCTACCAAATGGCTAGAACAAGCCTATGATTATGCCATTTTTCCACCCATCACATATTCTGCGACCACACGAGATGCTAAAAATAATAAGTTTAAAAGCCCTTTTGGAGTACAAAATTTTGAAGAAGGCACCAATCGAGGCTGGCATTATTTGGGAACAGAGCGAATTGGACAAGATGTTGCCGCAGGAATGATTCATGGTACTAGAACGGCTATGTTGGTCGGCTTGGTCGCTATGTCTATTGCAACGTTGATCGGCCTGTTTTTTGGGGCTATTTCTGGCTATTTTGGAGACGATCGCTTGAAAGTTTCTAGAATTAGAATTTTCTTGAATATATTGGGCTTTATTTTAGCGATCTTTTTTGCGTTCATCACCAATGGTTACATCATTGCCGATTTGATTGGTAATGGAAACTTATTAAGTGGTATCGCAGTTATTTTGGCTTGGCTTATAGGGCTATTGGTCTTGGCAAATTTGCTTACTATACCCTTAAAAAAGATCCCTGTTTTTAGCAAAAAAGTAACAGTAGCTTTAGATGTTATTGTGATGCGATTCATAGAAATTGTCAATTCTATTCCGCTCTTAATTTTAATTCTAGCGATTGTTGCGATTGTAGAAAAACCATCTGTTTTGTTTGTCATGGTCATTATTGGTGCCGTAAGTTGGACTGGAATTGCCAAATTTATTCGAGCGGAGTTGCTTAGAATTCGACGCTTAGAATACATTGAAGCTGCTCAAGCTTTTGGATATAGTGAGTTTAGAATTATATGGCGTCATGCCTTGCCCAATGCTTTAGCGCCCGTTTTGATTGCCATTGCTTTTGGGGTCGCCAGTGCCATTCTAACGGAAGCATTCTTATCCTTTATTGGAGTTGGAATTCCTGACGATCAAGTGACTTGGGGCTCTTTGTTAAAATTATCAAGAGATAAATTCTCGGCTTGGTGGTTGGCTATTTTTCCTGGTTTTGCCATTTTTATAACCGTGACTATTTTTAACTTGATAGGCGAGGGTTTGACAGAGGCGTTGGATCCTCGATTGAGAGAATAAAAAAATGGAAGGTAGCTCGGCTATTTTCCATTTTTTTATTAAGTTCGGGCAAAAAAATATGGCTATGCAAAAGGAAAAGAGTCCGCTTTGGCAAAAAGTAGCTGCGCAGCGTCTTTGAGTTCTCAACCCACTCTAAAAACTAATTTTAGGGAAGACGGAACGAACCTTTAGAGGTTATTTTTTTAACTTTTCGTCCAAAGCATAAAATCCTGGTCCTGTTAGAAATAAGGCTAGATAAGCGGCTCCGTACAAAACGGCTTTTTCTTGTGTTGCAAAAGGATCGGAAAAATGTACCAAAAAGAAGGCAATACACATTGTGAAAATTAAAGGAATCAAAGCGATGCGTGTAAATGCTCCTAGTATTAATAAAAGAGAACAAAAGACCTCTGCAAAAACGGCTAAGAAAAGGGATAATTCGGACCCAATCCCAAGTACATCAGGAAAGGAATTGCCATTGCCGCTAAATAAGAGTTGCATTTTTCCAATGCCGTGCCCAAACAGCATTCCACCCCCTAGAATAAGTCGCAAAAAGAATAAACCAAGGTCTTTGCTTTTAGGCGGTAAGTCAATCAAAAGAAAATTTAATCTATTCATTGTAAGTAAATTTAGGTGTGTAATAATGATATTTTTATATCCTGTATTTTGTCCTTATCTTAGAAATTGAAATGAACGAAGAAGAACAAAATATGCCGTTAGAGGTTTATGTCAAATGTAGATTCTACTTAAATGTTACAAGCCCAAACCCATTGTTATGAAACAAAAAAAGAGCCTGCTGTGACAAAAAATATTTCGTGACAAGAGTTGTCAAAGAATCAAAATATTTGTTATAAAAAAATCAACCACATGATAACTTGTATTATAATAGAAGACCAACCGCCTGCACAGCGAATCTTAAAAAAGTATATTGAAGAGGTAGATACTTTGCAATTGCAAGCGACCTTCTCTAATGCGATTCAAGCTCTTGAATATCTAAGAATAAATGCCGTTGGGCTTATATTTTTAGATATTCATTTGCCTAAAATTTCAGGACTTGATTTTTTAAAAGCCGTGGCAAATCCACCGCCTATTATTTTGACAACCGCCTTTTCTGATTATGCGCTAGAAAGCTATGAGTTGAGTGTCGTTGATTATTTGTTAAAGCCGTTTTCCTTTCAACGCTTTATTAAAGCGATTGCAAAAATTCCTGAAAAAACACTGGCAGAATCAAATCCTAAAAGCGCGCTCCCAAGCCCCCAATTTGCGGAATCTTTATTTATAAAGTCAGGCTACGAACACATTAAAATTAGAGTCCAGGACATTCTATACATCAAATCGGACGGGGATTACACCGAGTTGTTTCTACCCCAAAAAAAATATTTATCCTCGGAATCGTTGCGGTATTGGGAAGCGAATTTAAATAGCGACCAGTTTGTACGCATCCAAAAATCTTTTATTATAAACACGCTTAAAATTGAAAAAATAGTAGGCAACCAAGTTCACTTGTCCAGTGACCGACACGTTCCTATTGGCAGAGCTTACAAGGAAGGTTTTATCAAAAAAATATATAAAATTTAGAGCTTGCTGCTCTTTAATTGTAAAGACAAAAAGACGCCATATGTTTGTTTTGTTTTTTTAATTTCCAAGGTATGCACATTGGGGTATAAGAGTTGCAATCTTTTCTGGACATTTTCTAAACCAATACCATTGGGCAAATGATCTATGTTAGAATCTTCGTTAAAAGAATTAATACAAGAAAACTCTAAGTAGCCCTTTTCTGTGATTTGTACCTTGATCTGAATGCTAATATTTTCGAATTGACTAGCGGTACTATGTTTGAAGGCATTTTCTACAAAAACAATTAAAATTAAGGGCGCAATTTGATACTGACTCGCAAGGCTAGGGTAAGTAAAGTTGATTAGACTTCGATCTTCTATTTGAAGTTGGCTGATGCCAATAAAGTTTTCTAAATGCTCTAATTCTTTATTTAGAGGAACCGAAGTTGCTTTGCAATCGTAGAGCATATAACGCAAGGTCGCCGACAAGTTTAATATAATTTCTGGTGTTTTGGGCGACTCTTCAATGGCATGAGCATATAAATTATTCAAATTATTGAATAAAAAATGAGGATTGATCTGAGAGTTTAAAAACTGAAGTTCACTGTCCTTAACAACGGCTTCTAAGTCTTCCAATTGTTGTTGTTTCTCAATCAAGTCCCAGCCAAATTTGAATCCAACGAGAACCGCCACAACGGGCAGGATACCAATTGAGGTAGAAAAAATATTAGAAAATTTACTGCCTCTGGTATCTGGAAAATAGATTTTCTCTAAAACCAATTCCTCCATCAGAACAGCGGCAAGAATAAGTAGCCCTGTATATAAAAAGAAATGAAAGAACTGTTTCTTGTACAAGAAAAAAGGCAATAAGAGGTAATTAATCAAGAAGGCGCAAGAAGCTAGGCTTAGAAAAAAGGCAAATTCATAGCCTTCAATTTGTGGATTTTTTCGATCAATGGAATAGAATAGAAAAACCACAATCGTTAGGACGATTTGGAAGAGTAGTTCTTTGGACGAAGGCCCTAGTTTTTGGAGGTGTTTATTCATAAGCCCAAAGCTAATTTTTTTTTCAAATAGGTTCAATATAAATTGGCTAAACGACATTTTCTAACCGATGAACGGATAGCAGCGGCTCTTTTTTGGGGAGGGTGTTGTTCAACCACTTAAAACTGCTGTTCAGAGAATTGATTTTTTTTTCTACTTTTATCCCCCTTTCTTTGTGTTGTGTTCATCTATATTCTTAATTTTAGTTATATAAAAAAGCTTTTTAGGCCTTTTCATTCCTTAGTTCGTGGACTTAGTTTGTTCATAATGGGTTTTGTTCTTTGAGATCGCTTCGCTCTTAGGTTTTAGACTAAAAGTTTACTTTGTGCGTATTCGGGGGGCAAAGAACCCTATTTTTTATAAAAAGTAG
>CACVAQ010000120.1:0-5125 GCA_902727865.1 uncultured Aureispira sp.
CTAATCAACGGAGTATTATATTTACTTAGCTACAAATTTAAAAACTAAATTCGTTATTTAGAGAGAAGCGGAAGATTCCCTTCTTTTTTTATGATTCTACCCATTCTTCTTGAAAGGTTTTGCCATCAATAAACACTTTAGAAACATACTTGCCTTTGGGCAAATCTAGTGCTTTTAGCTTGAAACTGAAGCGCACTTTTCCACCCTTTTGCGCCATGTCCTTAAATACCTGCTGCACCATTTCGCCTGCTTCGTTAAAAATTTGACAAGTGACGACCGCATCTTCTGTTAAAATATACTCGTGCTGCCCATAAATAAGAATCGCCTCCCCCGTAAACGCTACTTGACTTTCTCGACCATCTTTGTAACGAATGGTGTATTTAGGAAGTGGTTTTTGAGTTAAGTCAGCGACAAATTTTTGAATCTTTAGAGCTGTTTTTAAATCGTCGTGGTGCAAGCCCTTTAGATCATGGTTGTTTGTGACCGTCCAAACAGCATGTTGTGCTGTGTATTTAGAGTCTTTTATGGTCGATAAGAAACCTGCAAGGGCGAATAGTTTTCCCTGGGCATTTTCTTTTAGCCCAAACAAACTTCCTTTCTTTGGGCTACGATAATTGGCTTGGGTACAATAGCTCACAAAAGTAGGACTAAGGCTTCTGCCAGCTTTGACGAGTAGGGTGCGTTTTTGAAGAATAATTTGGTCTTGTTCGGACGTATCTTTAGAGGCAAATTGAAGCCCTGGTGAAAAATGGACTTTGATGTCTTTTCGTTTGTGTACGTTTTTTAGGCAAATTTGTAAGGACTGGTAAGCTAGGTATTTTACGGAGGAGAGGACAATGATTTTTTGCTCAATTGCATCTTGCAAACGGAGTGTTTTAACATTGGCATCAGGAGCGGCTTGCAGGGTTATAGAGCTTGCCAAGAGGACTAAAAAAATACATCGAAGGTTCATATTGTCTTTTTTGAAGGTAGTATATGATTAATAGCACGAAATTTTGTGAATAAGATGTTATCTTTGTAGTACAAACGAAAAAAAGGAAGGGCATAGTATGAATTTAAGTAAAGAAGATTTGGCAAGATACAGTCGGCATTTATTGTTGTCAGAGATAGGGCAGGAAGGGCAAGAAAAACTAAAATCAGCAAGTGTTTTGGTGATTGGAGCAGGAGGCTTGGGCTGTCCCGTTTTACAATATCTAGCAGCAGCAGGAGTCGGGCGAATTGGCGTGATAGACTTAGATGATTTGGAAGAGAGTAATTTGCAACGTCAAATTTTGTATACCGTCGCCGATATAGGAACGAACAAAGCCTTGGCAGCACAAAAGCGACTTGCCGCACTGAATCCATTGATTGAGGTCCTTGCTTATCCTTATGCCTTGGATACTTCTAATGCCTTGGAATTGTTTGCCCTGTACGACTTTATTGTGGATGGAACGGATAATTTTGCGACCCGTTATTTGGTCAATGATGCTTGTGTGATTACAAATAAACCCTTGATTTATGGTTCTATTTTTAAATTTGAAGGGCAAGTAGCCGTTTTTAATTATCAAAATGGACCAAGTTACCGTTGTTTGTTTCCTAATCCGCCTGCTCCTGGCGAAGTTCCGAACTGTTCGGAAGTTGGCGTTTTGGGCGTTTTGCCTGGGGTGGTTGGAACGATGCAAGCCAATGAAGTGCTAAAAATTATCTTGGGCTTAGGAACGGTTTTGTCTGGAAAACTATTGGTTTATAATGCCTTAAATACAGAAAGTTTGATTCTAAATATCAAAGCAAATCCAACTGTTATTAAGGAGACCAAAGCGATGGAGCCGAACTTTAAGCAGCTGAATTACGAAGCATTTTGCGGCCTAGAGAACCCCTCTGAGGTGGCTGAAATTTCGCCTAAAGTTTTAATGGAGCATTTAGAAAAATATGTCTTAATAGATGTTCGAGAAACATGGGAGCAACCTCGTTACGAGGCCTTGAAAGGGATTGATATTCCCTTGCCTCGCTTGATGCTTTGGAACGATAAAATTCCTAAAGATAAACCTGTTGTGGTCCTTTGTGCAAAAGGGATTAGAAGCAAGGTTGCGATTGAGCAATTGCAACGTCAATTCGGGTATACAAATTTGACGAACTTGACGGGAGGTATTAAGAATTGGGAAGCACAATTACTTAACATAAAATAGCTATGAAAAAGTACTTAGCTATACTTATTTTTTTCTTGATAATTGCTTGCCATTCAGAGGAAAGACCTTCTTTTGAGAATCTTCAAACTGATTTTGTGGCGACAATCAACCAAAACAAAAAAGGAGCCGATTATTATTGCCGACAGGGAGCGTTGTTTGTCCAACATAAAATCTACAAAAGTAGAGATAGCATACACGAGCAATTGCAAGAACTACCGATCATAGATACCTCTTTTTCTAGCACTATTATCAAGCATGATTCGTCCAATTATTTTGATGTTGGTTATTATCAACTAAAAGATACTACCTTAGGTAAGTTGGCTTATATGGTGGCTTGGAAGGAAGAAAAAGGTATTTGGTGCAAAGAGTTAGAAGTTTTGTATCCTATTAAGATTACCAATAAGATCGGAACGCAAGCGATTGATGCTGCTCGGCAACATTGGGAAGACTGGTCGAATGAACATCAGCCAGATGCTTTAATAGAACGCTTGTACGATACGAATGGGGTTTATCTAAACGATGGATATATTTATAAGGGCAGAAAGGCGATTCAAACGAAATATTCCTATATGTTGAAGGAGCAATGGCACATCCGTTTGTCGAGTATTCAGACCGTTCAAGTCAGCGATTCTTTGTTTTATGATGTCGGGCAATATGTTAGCAGTGGAAAAGGGCATTATTTCATTTTGTGGCAACTCCAGTCAGATAGCACCTGGCGGGTTTTGTTGGACTTTAATTTTTAAACGACGAATTTTGTCCATCTACTTACTAGGTATTTTTGAAATTAAAAACTATTTTGTATTGTTGTACATTGATCTAATAGTTTTTTTGCAAAGTATAAAGCCTTACTAAGTACAGGACAACGCTTCTCCTGAGCGAAGCGAGCTAAACGTTTTTTATCTAATAAAATATCGAATCTACTTAACCTTTGATTTTCATACTTGATATAATTTTTTACCCCTAAAATAAATACTCATAACTATGGACATGTTCGCAAATTTGATCGTTTTTTTATTATTAATTGCTGTTATAGGAGGCTTTGTTTACCTCATTTATAAAATAGTGCTTTTGTCTAGAAAGAAACTAACAGGCGATTTTAAAAGAATAGGCGATAAGTACGGGGTAGAATTAGAGCCTGGAGATATAAAGTATTATAAACGAAAGAAAAATGCTGTCTTAAGAGGAAAGATCAACGGACATGACTTTGTTTGTACGACCTATTGTGTTGGTCGCAATGAGAAAACAAAGGTTGAGTGGACTGAATTTATATTCCAGCATGACCTAAATATGGGCGGCTATCACTTAAGATTGACGGGAGACAATGTTTTAAAAAAAATGAAAAAGCGTTTAGATGCTTCCCAAGAAACAGGAATAGAAATTGGCGCGCAAGATTTTGACAAACAGTTTTTAATTCAGTCAGAAAACCGATCGACGACTTGCTCGATTTTGAATCCTGCGATACGAACGCAACTATTGACGATCCCCGTTAATGGCTATTTTGGAACGCTTCTGATTGATGGGAATGAACTTAGTTATAAAATACCGCACGAACTAAACCATGATATTAATACTAGTAAACATTTTGAAACGGCTTTAGCGGCATCGGTGTTGATGTTGGATGCATTGAAAGGAGTGTATAAATAAACTTCTAGAAAGTGGGTTTATCCTTCTTTTAATTCAGGGAAAACAGTGCAAAGTATTTTTTCTGCCTCTTGGAACGCTTCCCATTGTGCATCGTTCAATTCTGGTTCTCGTTTGATTCCGCCAAAAAACAAGCCTTTTAGGTGTAGGTAATAATCCTTGGCATCGTCGAATTCTTTTGTGCAAATGACTAAAAGTCGGACATAATTACTAAGATGAAACGCATCGTCCATGTAGATAGAAAAGGCTTTGACATAATAATCTTTGGCTTGTTCGTAATCTTTATAAACACGCTCATACAATTCGGCTAAATTGCCCAAGATGTTATAACTTCTAGGATTCGCTTCTAAACCACTTTGATACGCTTTGATGGCTTTTTCGGGCTTGTTTTCTGTAATCCAAAGACGGTTGCCATAAATGGTCCATGCAAAGGTGTTGCTCGGATTTTTTTCTAAAATACGTTCTAATATTTCCTTGCCACGGGCTAATAATTCGGGGCTGTTTTTTTGCATATAAGTATCTGCCAGCCAAATTTGTAGCGTTTCATCGTTGGGGTAGTACTTAAGTGCTGTTTTAAATGTTTCGGAGGCCGCATCAATGTCTTTGATATAATCTAAAAACAAAGCCCCTTTCGCTTCAAAAGCATCGTAGTGTTGCGGTTCAATCGTAAGCATTTTATCATAAAGAGCGAGCGCTTTGGAATAATCTTGATAACCATCTTTGTACAAGGTTGCCAAGGTACTCAAGGTATTGAGATCTTTTGGGTTGTGTTCCAATGTAATCTGATAATAGCGTTCGGCCCAATCTAGGCGAGTTTTGTAATACTCTGCAAGTGTTTCGGCAATGGCAAAATACTCTGCGGTGTAATCTATATTTTGACGGATAAAGGGCATGAACGCTGCTCGATGGGCTTCGTGTGTTTCGAACCAATGCCAATTGTCTTCAAATTCTTCAAAGTCAAATAGATTTTGATAAATATGGAACACGTGAAACATGTCGTCCCAAGCTTTGATTTGATCGGCATCAAACTGTAATTTTAAAAGCTGTAAAGCCTCTTTACGTTGAGCATCGTCCCAAGAAAGTTGACTGATTAAAACCAATTCTTTAGCTACTTGTTGAATGACATTTTTGTAGTTGCGTAACACTTGAAAGGCAACTCCAATACTACTAGAATCAGAGCTAATTAATAATTTTGATAAGTTGTGTATTTCTTTTGGACTTAAGTTCAGTGGTTTCATACAGTTGCAAACATCAGTGAAACAATAGGCCGAAAGTACAAAAAAATAGGGAGCAATAACCAATCTGGTACAATTTCTTCA
>CACVAQ010000120.1:5225-7482 GCA_902727865.1 uncultured Aureispira sp.
GATACGGTTTCTTTTGAGTACTGTTTGAGGAATCCTTAATACTTTGTTTTATCCAATTTATCTGTCCAAGCTTCAAAGGCAGACAAGGCATCTTTACGCATCAAACGAACAATCTTGATGTGGCGATCGTCAATTTCTCGCTCCAATTCATCGTAAATAAATTGATCGTCAAAGCCTATTGCCGCAGCGTCTTCTCGGTCACAGCCAAAATAAACCATTTTGGGTCGTGCCCAGTAGATTGCACCTAAACACATAGGACAAGGTTCACAAGAGGTATAAATTGTACAATCATCTAATTGGAATGTATTCAGTGCTTTACAAGCATTTCGAATGGCGGTTACCTCTGCATGTGCAGTAGGGTCGTTGGTAGACGTAACTTTGTTATAACCTTCTCCGACGATAACGCCATCTTTTACAACAACAGCTCCAAAAGGACCGCCAGCATTTGCATTCATTCCTTCCTTGGCGAGATCAATAGCTCGTTGCATAAACTTCTTATCTTCTTCAGTCATAATTTTTATTTTTCTATTTTTTTTTATCAAATTTAAAAAACTTATCGATGAATACCATTTAAATTAGCTCCTGAAAAGTCCACGCCTGTACAATTTTAAATTGAGCGTAGGGATAGAATACCTAAGGACTTTCTACAGGTAGAAAGGCAGGCTTCTTGTTATTAATAAATCAAATTTTTAAGAGAAAAATGTTGGGGAAGGTACCCTGTCAAATTTTAAAATCAAACGTGCATTATGTTTTTAATAGGATCGAATATTGGTGTATTGGTTTTATGAAATGATACCATTGTTTAGTGTCTTGAGAACTAAATAGCTAAAAAGCCTATTGTTTAAGTATGCGTCTAAGTATCTGTTGTCACATCATCCCAAGCTTGTTGGCGATGATTGGTTAACCAATTTAAAGTATAGTGTCGCTCATAAACAATACCAGGATGTAATTTTCCAGAAGTCGCCTCACGTTTAATACGGGCATCGACACAAGCCCAATTCATTCTATAAATTAAGTCCAGTGCGTCGGCAATTTCTTCTTTGGTTCGAAGGGTAATCGTTGCGCTAAACTCCGCTCTAGATTGTTCTAGAATGGACGGTACAAATGTTTCAACTGCACACATCTCAGAGGGGTAAGGAAGGACGTCTATTTTATTAATGACCCAACAGAGTAGAAACAAACTTTCATAACGCCATGTTAAGACCGATAACTCTTCTGCGGTAACGTCATTGCTCAATACATGGCTTTCGTAAGGAGAAAACGCTGTGATTTCTTTATCCGCAATAATTGCTTCTAGTTCTGATATTGTAATGCCTTCGGCTTTGGCTGTAATAACGCTCAAAGCATAAATGCGATCAAGAATCGCATCTTGATCTCTTAAGTCAAGTTGAGCAAGGTCTGCGGTGCAAGGTAGCTTAGCATTGATTTTTACTTGATGCTTCTCTAGTACGGCTTCACTTTTTGCTTTTCGCTTTTTTTGTGCGGCCGTATATTCTACTTTAGCTTGGTCATAATATTTAGCATCAATGACAACCTCTAATTGAGATAGTTCGGAGACCCCAATAGAGTCTAGAATTAAACCAAAATCTTTATCTAAAAACTGCTGATGTTTAGACTTAGAAAACAAAGTGGAAGAGGGGGTAAATAGAATGCCGTCCAAGTGCTGCAAAATGGCTTTGAGTATTTTTTCGAAATCTTCCGAAACGTAAGGTTGAACCGAGAAACTAGTTTCACTATTCAACGTAGCTATTTTTTCTAATAACAAACTCTGAATACCCTTGTCTTGAGCAGGAAGACTAGTGACATAGTTCTGCATGCCCATCAAGTTTTGGCAAAGCGGACACTCTACTTGATCCAATTGGTAGGAGGGCTTGCGGCGTTGTCGCCCCTTGATGGTTGCTTTGTGTTTGCGACCCAAGAACCCCTTTTTGTAGGTTATAAGTAAAATCTTTTCTCCGTTTAGGTCTTGGCGTTTTAGAGAAGCTTTAGGCAAGTATTTTTTGACAATAGGTTCTATGGCCTCAAAGTCAATGTAATGGCTATATATCGTGCAGGTTTCCATGCGTTTGGTTCGTTTTTAGTATTAAAGCAAATTAGGCATAAAAAGACGGTTTTTATGCCTAATTGTGTAAGCTGGCCTAAGATAAAGCTTTTATTCTATTTTGTGAATTGTAATGCCGCTACTTTTTTCTTTTATGGAAATATTAGAAAAGAAAAATAATTTCCAGTAGGAATATTTTTTGTGGGTTGCCGTGCC
>CACVAQ010000121.1:0-5082 GCA_902727865.1 uncultured Aureispira sp.
ACTTACAGAATCTACTATGCTTCCCTTAGGAACAGAAGCACCCGATTTTGCACTTCTGGATACCGTTACAGGTACAGAAGTCAGTTTACAATCTATCCAATCTGATAAAGCAACCGTTATTCTATTTACTTGTAATCACTGTCCGTATGTGTTGCATATAAATGAAGAATTAGTAAAACTAGCCACAAAATACATTACAAAAGGTGTTTCTTTTGTTGCAATTAGTTCCAATGATGTGGTCAATTACCCACAGGATAGCCCAGAAAAAATGAAAGAATTGGCGGAGGAAGTTGGGTACCCATTTCCTTATTTGTACGATGCGACACAAGTGGTTGCCAAAGCTTATGACGCAGCTTGTACCCCTGATTTTTATATCTTTGATGGCGACATGAAATTGCGTTACAGAGGACGTTTGTGTGCTTCTCGCCCTAATACAGGCATTCCTGTTACAGGAGAAGATTTGAGAGCGGGAATTGATGCTATTTTAGCAGGGGAAACTGTATCAGAAAAACAATATCCTAGTGCGGGCTGTAATATCAAATGGTTGAAATAACTTGTGCTCAATCTATTAAAATACTAAAAAAGGAATTTACATTCGTTGTAGATTCCTTTTCTTATGAAAAGGCTTAAGGTTATACCCCAAATTGGCGCAAGTGATGATCTAGATGTTTATACATTCCTTTTGCCCATTGCTCAGGTGTGAAATGCCCTAGGAAGGGATGAGGCGCTCTAGTGCAATCTGCCTTATTTCCTTGGTGAAATTGCTTGATATATTGGATTAGGTTTGCGCGCTCGGCAAGGAAATTTTTATCTTGAGTAATAATGAGGGCTTTATCTGTATTAATTCCTTTAGGAAACGGGCGATTATTATAATAAGAAGCTTTTATAAAAGGAGCGAATAGACGACCGATGAATCGACGAGGAAGCTCTATTTCCCCCGTAGCCATTTGCATTCCACCAGTAGAATGGGCTAACATTTGTGCAACGGTCATTTTTCCCCAAAGGGCTCTAGATTGAGGTTGTAATTGCTCTATTCTGTGAATGATTGCTTGTACGGCAGAAGCTTCAAATAGACTATGCATAATACGTTTTAGTTTAATAATACTTCGTGGGATTTTTAGTTTTTTTACCAAAAAACATAAAAACCATTTCATATTAGTTTGATTATCAGCTTTTTAATACTTTGATAGCTGAAAGCTCATCTTGCTGATAATCAAATTAATACGATTTTTCAACGGAGTAATGAGAATTAGAACATAAAAATATTAAATTTCAATAACTATAAAAACAAAAAAATGAATTTTAAATTAGCCTATTTGATACTTGCTTTTTTAGTCTTAACAACATCTTGTGGAAGCGATGCTTCAGAAAAAGAACCACAAGCAAATGATAAAACGGAATTATCAGACAGCGATAAAGCTTTGGTTGAAGATGTGATGAAAGAAGAAGTAGTTACCGTCGAACCACAAGCTACTTTCGACCAAAGTCAATTGAACAATAATATCTTAACCCTCTGTGTCAAATTTAAAACTTTGAATGGGGCAGATCGAAAAGAAGTCTTTAGCAAGTTTGAAAGTATTTTGCCAAGTTGCCCAGTAGAATTAAAAGAAGATAATGAATTTGAACCCAATGTAGAGGAAGCCGTTCAAGTGATGTCGATTAATGACTTGAAAGAGTTTTTGGGCGAACCGAATGAAATCCGAGAAGATGGAATGTTGGTTTATGATTTGATGGCAGACAAATCCTATCAAGTTGCTTTTATGCCAGGTCCTTTGGGCGCTGTTGTTTGCCGTTTTTATGAAGCCGATAGCTAGGATGAAAAAAGCTAAGGTGTTGGAATAAAAAAAAGCTGCTTTGAGTCTCCAAGGAAACTCAAAGCAGTTTTTTTGTTATGATTAAGAAATTCGTTTCAAACGAATCGGAATCCAAACTTCCTCTTCTGACTCAGAAGAATCTTTTTTGTATTTACTGCCTAACAATTCAAAATGTTCTCGCTGATCCAAGTCATACGCTGAGTTTGGAATCCATTCTCCAAATATATATTGGCTCGTTTTGGCAAATGCTTCTGCATTTCCTTTGTGCGTAAAAATAGCGTATAAGCCACCATTCAAGGTGTGTGGGACTAACTCCTTAGGCAGATCGTTAAAATTACTGACTTCAATTGCCGCCCATTTTGTAAAGGTCGTTTGAGGCGTGAAGTTGCTGAAACTACTGTCTGCATCATAAATTTGTACTGAAAACAAGTCATTACTGACACTATTTTGCACTGTTTTGACCAAAGGCATGACACTGCCCCACAATTCAGCGGTGCTGTCATTGGCTAGACTCATTTTTATAGATTGACCAACTAGTTTCTTTTGGGGTAAAAATTCAATTCTAGGTTCCATGTATTGATTGTAAGTTTTAAATAGAAAGTCGTTTATTATAACAAAAAAACAGAACTTTCTACTTGAAAATAACGACGTATATAGTTTGATAAAGATTATGCCTTATAAGCCATTTCCCAATCTTTCCAGACGGGTTCATAACCTTGTTTTTTTAGCATCTCAACAATGGTCTTAGGAGAACGCTCGTCTGAAATTTCAAACTGTTCCAAAGACTGAGGTTCTACTTTATATCCTCCAGGGTTTGTTTTTGAACCTGCGCTCATCGAAGTCACACCTAGTTTGACGATGTGATTGCGGAAAATTTCTGTTTCACGCGTAGAAATAGACAGCTCGACCTCTTCATTAAAAATGCGATAGGCACAAATTAATTGCACCAATTCACGATCATTCATAGCAACCTTAGGTTCCAATCCACCAGAAAAAGGACGCAAGCGAGGAAAAGAAATCGTGTATTTGGTTTTCCAATAGTTACGTTCCAAATAATCTAGATGCAAAGCGGTAAAGAAACTATCTGTCCGCCAATCTTCTAAACCAATCAAGGTCCCTAAGCCAATTTTATGCACCCCAGCCTTTCCCAAGCGATCAGGCGTATCTAAGCGATAGTAAAAGTTAGATTTTTTGCCTTTGGGATGGTGTTTTTTATAATCTTCTTGGTGGTAGGTTTCTTGATACACCAAAACCGTATTTAAGCCCAAAGGAAGCAAGGTTTCATAGTCTGCTTGATCCAAGGGTTGCACTTCCATAGAAATCTGTGAAAAATGCGGGCTGATAACTTCCAGCGCTTTTTTGAAATACTCAAGCCCTACGGTTTTATTTGCCTCTCCAGTGACCAGCAAAATATGCTCATAGCCCATTTTTTTGAGCGTTTCAATTTCTTTCAACATTTCAAAACCATTGAGCGTTCGACGAGCAATTTTATTGTCCAAACTAAAGCCACAATAGGTACAAATATTTTGACACTCATTAGAAAGATACATCGGAATAAATAACTGCATCGTTCGACCAAATCGCTTTAAGGTCAATTCATGGCTCAATTGTGCCATTTGCTCCAAATAAGGCGCTGCGGCAGGGGAGATCAAGGCTTTAAAATCCTCCAAATTGCGCTTGCTTGCATTCAAGGCACGTTCCACATCTACCGCTGTTTTATTATAGATACTAGCTTTGACAGTATCCCAGTCTTGTTGGTCAAATATTGTTTTAAAACTGCTCATATGCTCCATTCTTTTCAATCGGTTCGTTTAACAATTTTGGTGGCTTGACAACTCGTAGAACCCATCTAGATTCGTAATAAGCCTTGCATCTTCCTTCTGGTCGTCAAAGAACGACAATTTTAGGAAGACAAAAGTAAAGTATAGATTTTAGAAAAGCTATTTATTGGAGGACTAAATATAAGAGAGTCTTTGTTACTTGCGTGCCGTCGCTTAGTTCGTTTGTCAAATAGCCATATAAGGTAACCTAAGTTTTGACCTTTAGGGCAAGGTGTTTTTAGTTGACAGGCTTACTTGCTACGATTTTAGTACAGGCTTGAATACTAGAACTTAATCTGTATGAGGAGCGAATAGAGGGGAATAGCCCCTATTTTTTTCTAATAAAGAGATGATTAAAAATAGAAGAAAACTTGATTTAAGTCATTAATAAAACAAACGATTTCCTATAAATTTGTCACTGTAAAAAGAATTGAATTAAAACTAGAAACATATAATTATGATAAAGGAAGTTGAAGGAGATATTTTATTGACAGGCGCACAAGCTATTGCACACGGTGTTGCATCTATGGATCATTTTGATAGAGGTTTGGCACTTGCCTTAAGAAAAGATTATCCCTCTATGGCTAAAGATTTTAGACATTATTGCCATCTAGAAAACCCGCCAATGGGAGATGCTTGGATTTGGAGTGGTGTAGGAGGCGTACGAATTATTAATTTAATCACGCAAGAGCCTGCTAAACAACTGAATGGGCATCCTGGAGAAGCAACCTTGCCTAGTGTAAATCATGCTTTGAGAGAATTGGTTAAAATGGTAAAAAAAGAAAATATCCAAAGTTTGGCTTTGCCTAAATTAGCAACAGGTTATGGCAATTTGGATTGGGAGAAAGTGAAACCATTGATTTATGAGCGTTTAGAAGCGCTAGATATCCCAGTTTATCTGTACAGTTTGTATGTGAAAGATAAAAAAGCAGCAGAATAAGCGGTTTTATAGATCGGAAGAGGTCGTTTAAAATGTTGTTTTTTAAGAAGATGATAATGGTTCTTGTGGCAAGAACTTGAGTGTTGCTAAGGCATTGTGGTGGTGCCTTAGCATTTTTTTGATGCTAAGATTCTGTCTTAGAATAAACTTATAACAAACTAGGACGATGCAATTTTGTTTGCATAACGGTAGCAATCGACAAGGCTTTATTTTTAGCACTGTTAGCAATGATTCCTTGAAAAAGGTCGTCCACCGTTGTACTAAATAAATCCAACCAACGCTCAAAGTGTGCTGGACTCAATTTGGCTTTTTCATTCAAATCTACATGCACTTTTAGCACATTTCTTTTATAACCATTTGGCTTCAATAAAATGTTCTCCCAAAAATCAAAAAGGTGTGGCAAGTGGCTTTCCAAATCAATTTTAGCAATGTCTGTAAAGATAAAGCCAATTTGTGTATCTATTAATGCCTTTTCATAAAAGCATTGAATCAAATGCTCTATATCCGC
>CACVAQ010000121.1:5182-7478 GCA_902727865.1 uncultured Aureispira sp.
CCGTTGATACCTAAATAATTAATACGTAATTCTTCGTACTGGAAAGGCAAGCTTGCCCAAGTTTCTTTCGCTGCCTCTACAAACGCCTTGGCTTTGTCATAAGCATAAGGATAAGAAAAGTAGAAGAGTTGTTCGGTCACATAGCCTTCCATTTGCCCAATACACAATTTAAGCCTTTCAGGGCGTGGTTTTCCTTTTGCATTGCCGACTCGAACTTTATTGGGGGCAATTTCCTCTATTTTAATTTGAGTAAAATCAACCGTTACATCAGGAGTGATATAAGCAGTCGGATTATGAATTTCATAGACCAATTGTTCTCGAATCGTATTGCGACTCACTTTGCCTCCTTGCTCTTCTAATTTTGTAATCAAAGCACTGCCATCGGCTTCAACCTGTGCAATCGGATAGCCCAAATGACTGAATTTGTAATCCCTTCCGAGCCATTCCGAATAAGCATTACCACCAGAAGCCTGCCCGCCACATTCTAGAATGTGCCCGACCATAATGCCATTCGCCAATTGGTCTAGCGCAGCCTGTGTTTTTCCTTCCAAATCCCAATCAAATTCATAAGCTAAAATCCCCAAAGCCAAACAAGGATCGGCAACACGCCCTGCTAAAATAATATCAGCCCCTTGGGTCAAGGCATCTTTGATGCATTGTGCGCCAATATAGACATTGGCATGGGTAGGAGGAAAAGGCGTATCCGCATAAGCACCGCCAGTATCTAAGTTGATTAAAGGCAAGCCATCTGCTTTTAAGGCTTCTAGTTTTGCCATCATATCATCGCCATCAATGGCGGCAACCTTAGCATTTTTGATGCCTTGTTGGTGTAGAATTGCTTGCACTTTTTTGGCAGCACTATGAGGATTTAAACCACCCGAATTTGTCACAACCTTAATGCCCTTGGCTAGGGTGATTGGATAGAGTTTGGCGGCATGAAATTCTATGTCTCTAGCATAGCCCAAATTAGAATCTCTGAGCTTGTCTTTTTGTAAAATAGACAGCGTTAATTCGGCTAAAGCATCGTGCATCAAATAATCGGCTGCTCCCTGCATGGCAACCATAATGGCCCCCATTGGACTGTCGCCATAAAAGCCCTGTGTTCCTGCGATTCGAACGGTTTTATTGTTCATTTTGATTGATTTTCTTTTAGAAGACACAATTATTGTGCTCTAACTGAAAGGTACAAAAAGTATAGCTCTTCTCTGATGAACTCGCTGTTTTTTTGAGTTCGGTGTCAGCCACTTCCAAAGTGGCTGACACCGAACTCAAAACCTACTCGCCAGACCAATTTGCCTTCCGTTTCTCCCGAAAAGCCGTCATTCCTTCTTGGGCATCCTTCGTTTGAATGACTTCCATTAAGCGTTGGTGTAAGAATGTATGTTGCTCTTTGTTAGAAATACCTTTTAAATCTTGCAATGCTTTTAAACCCAAACGAATCGCAGTAGGAGCGTTTTGACAAATTTGTTCCACTAAAGCAGAGACGGTATTTTCCAAATCCTCGTCTTGCACCAATTGGGTCACCAAACCAGCCTCCAGAGCTTGTTGTGCAGACCAAGTATTACCAGTAATACACCAATCTAAGACCTTGCGTTCGGGCATGATTTTGAGTAAACTTGCCATGACTTGAAAGGGCCAAATCCCTCGCTTGACTTCCGACAAAGTGAAGGTACTAGAAGACGTTGCAACTACGTGCGTACAACCTGCCAACAATAAAAAACCGCCTGCATAAACAGGTTTGCCTACTTTTGCAATGCAAGGTTTGTGTAAATTATCAAACAAATCGCCTAAAATAACGGCTCCCGAAGCATCTGGAATCGTTGAGCCAGAATCAGTATCTTTATGCCCCATGAAGGTTTTTAAATCAGCTCCTGCACAGAAAATATTGCCTTCCGCCCCCAAGGTAACTGCCCAAATATTGTTATGCTGCTGTGCATAAGAAATCGCATAGGCAAGTTCTTTGATAAGAATCTCATTGAGCGCATTTTTTTGTTTCGGGCGATTTAAAGTTAGCTTTAGAACATGATTTTCTTCGACTACCTTAAGATAAGCAAAGTTTTGTTTGTGAATATCTTGCGTTTGTTCTTTGGTGTATAACATAGTAGAATGCACTTTTTTTTATATAAATCCTGTTACAAGATAGTTAAAAAAAACAATTGACTTAACAATATCAAATTTCTGTTGTTTATGTTTTTGATATTTAATCCTCCTTTTAAAAATTATCTGTGTACAGGACAAAAGTTTTTTATCTAATAAAATATCGAATCTACTTAGCATTTTATTAGATTTTAGATCG
>CACVAQ010000122.1 GCA_902727865.1 uncultured Aureispira sp.
AAACCCCATCCATGAATTACATACATCTCCTACTCTTTCTCTTAAGCCTCAATGCGGTCAGTTGCGCCCAAAAGCATCCCGAAAAAACAAACAACACGTTCTCGCCTACTTCGAAAGAACACGCACATACCAACGCCTTAATTGACCAAAGTAGCCCTTACTTACTCCAACACGCACACAACCCTGTGAATTGGTATCCTTGGGGAGAAGAAGCCTTAGAAAAGGCAAAAAAGGAAAATAAAATGCTCTTGATTAGTATTGGCTATGCCGCTTGTCATTGGTGTCATGTGATGGAACATGAAAGTTTTGAAGATTCTACGGTTGCCAAATTGATGAACGATCATTTTGTTTGTATCAAAGTAGACCGAGAGGAACGCCCCGATGTCGATCAGATTTACATGGCGGCTTGTCAACTCATCAATAAAAGTGGTGGTTGGCCCTTAAATGCGATTGCGTTGCCCGATGGAAAGCCTTTTTATGCAGGCACTTATTATCCTAAGAACGAATGGACGAAGGTTTTAAATCATTTCATTCGTTTTTATAAAGACGATCCAAGCAAGCTGCAAGAAGCCGCTAAACAAGTGACTGAAGGCGTGACACAATCGGGAACGGTTGGTTTAAATCCAAATCCGCCGGTCTATACGATGGAAAAATTATCGACTTCTTTTGAGACTTGGAAGACAGGAATTGACTTTAAAGAAGGTGGTTTTAATCGAGGACAAAATAAATTTCCGTTGCCTTCTACTTGGAATTACCTCCTTCGGTTTGCGGTGCTTAGTGATAATGCCCAAGCTTTAGAGGCAACCTTGACCACGATCAATAAAATGGCATTTGGTGGTATTTACGATCAATTGGGTGGTGGTTTTGCCCGCTATTCGACAGATGCGGTTTGGAAAGCCCCTCACTTTGAAAAAATGCTGTACGATAATGGACAATTGGTCGCCTTGTATTCTCAAGCCTATCAGCAAACTAAAAACCCTTTGTATAAAAAAGTAGTGTACGAAACACTAGACTGGCTAGAGCGTGAAATGACTAGTTCGGAAGGTGGTTTTTATGCTTCTTTGGATGCCGATAGCGAAGGTGAGGAAGGAAAGTTTTATGTTTGGACAGCAGCCGAAATTAAGACTATTTTAGGGGACGATGCGACTTTGTTTATGGATTATTACAATGCCACAGAAGCGGGAAATTGGGAGCATAAAAATAATATTTTGTTGCGGAATAAAACCGACGATCAATTGGCTAAGAAACACCAATTAACGCTTGAAGCTTTGCAAGAAAAAATAGAAATTCTGAAAGCTAAAATGATGAAAGAGCGCGCCAAACGCATTCGTCCTGGCTTAGATGATAAAATATTAACTTCTTGGAATGCCTTGATGCTCAAAGGTTATTTAAAGGCTTATCGAGCATTTGATGAGCCGAGATTTTTGAAGGCTGCGCTTAAAAATGCTAATTTTTTAGTTGCTAAAACAATTGCTGCGGATTATAAAGTAACTAGAAATTATAAAGACGGAAAAACGGCTATTACGGGCTTTTTGGATGATTATGCCTTTCTGACGAGTGCTTTTATTGAGTTGTATCAGGTTACCTTTGACGAAGTATGGTTGCAAAAAGCAAAGGCTTTAAGCGATCATACCATAGAACATTTCTTTGATGCAAAAACTGGAATGTTTAATTATACACCCGATTATAATGCGAATTTGGTTGCTCGAAAAATGGAAGTAACCGACAATGTCATTCCTGCTTCTAACTCTGAAATGGCGAATAATTTATACCTACTAGGTTTGTATTTTTATAATAAAGAGTACGACCAAAAAGCCAAACAAATGTTGGCGAATGTTAGTACAAATGTCTTAGACAATCCTAGCTATTTTTCCAATTGGGCGCAGTTAATGCTTTCTGCGATTCACCCGCCTTATGAAGTGGCCATTATCGGGGCTGATTATGATAAAAAACGTAAAGAGTTCGATCAAAATTACTTACCTAATGTGCTCTTAATGGGTGGAAAAAAGGAAGGTTCGCTGGTTTTGCTAGAAGGAAAACTGGTCAAAGGAGAAACGACCATTTATGTCTGTCAAAGCAAAGCTTGTAAGCGTCCTGTCAAGGAAGTAAAGGCTGCACTGGACTTAATGAAACCGTCTAAATAAGCCCTGAACGACGAGCTCTTTAAGTACATTTACGCTTCCAAATATTACGACCTACACAAACCAAAACCCATGAAACTCAATAACCAATTGCTTTGCAATTTGTCTCCCTCCTTTCTACCTAAACGTTATTATTGCTTCTTTCTTTGTCTCTTTTTCATAAGCAATGAAACGGCAGGACAAGTGCTTCAATTGGATTGGGCAAAAGGGATGATTGGGAATGATTACGCAATGAACTGGGCACTTGAACTAGACGAAGAGCGTGGTGGGCTTTATTCTATTGGAAGCTTCTCTGGGACAATTGATTTTGACCCTGGTCCTAACACGCATAACTTAACCGCCAACGGAACAGCAGCCGCTTATCTCCAAAAATTAGATACAGATGGCAACTTACTCTGGGTCATAGACTTTAACGACAGTACGGACACCCGTTCGATGGCACTGGATTCTAGTGGGAATGTTTATGTTGTCGGTCGGTTTAGAGGAACGGTCGATTTTGATCCTGGAATAGGCGTTAATAATTTGAGCGCTCCTACAAACTCTAGTCATGTTTATATCCTAAAACTGGATGCTAGTGGCAATTTTCTTTGGGCAAAAAGCTTTGGAGGGACGGGTACTTGTTATCTATCTCAACTTACTGTAGACCCTTGGGGGAATATACTCCTTACAGGGCATTTTCAAGGGATGATAGATTTTGACCCTGGAACTGGCTTCAATAATCAAAATTATGCTTATGAAACGATTTATATCTTAAAGTTAAACGCTAGTGGCAATTTTCTTTGGGTAAAAATAATTGAAGGAAATGATGTAAATAGATCTAACTCAATAGTTGCAGACCATTCGGGCAATATTTATACAACGGGGTATTTTCAAGGGATGATAGATTTTGACCCTGGCCCAAACGTCTTTAATGCAAGCGTTCAATCGGGGGCGACTTCAGATGCCTTTGTCCTAAAGTTAGACGCTAGCGGTGGTTTTGTTTGGGCAAAAACGATTGGAGGGCTCGGCATCGGAACTCTTGCCCTTGGTTATACCATTAAGGTAGATTCTCGTGGAAATGTTTATTCTGGTGGCACATTTAAAGGCCCTAATGATTTTGATCCTGGTGTGGGTACTTTCATGCAATTCAATCAAGCTACTAGTGGGAATGCTTATATTCAAAAACTAGATTCTGTTGGTAATTTTGTTTGGGCAAAAACCTTTGGAGGAACGGGCGGTTTAGACCAAGTAAGCGCTATTGCATTTGACAAGTTTGATAATGTTTATACGGTAGGGGTTTTTAATGCTATCGTAGATTTTGATCCCAGTGTAGGCGTTCAAAATTTAACATCCAATGGAGATAGAGATGCCTTTTTACTCAAGCTTGATGCAGACGGCAATTTCACCTGGGCGACAGGCATGGGTGCTGTCAATGAAGACATTAGCTCGGATATTGCCGTGGACAACTTTGGTACGATTTATAATTCAGGGCATTTTGAAGGAACGGTTGATTTTAATCCAGATACAGGAACGACCAACCTTATTTCAACGCATAGAAGTGCTTTTATTCAAAAACTAAGACAACGGGGCATCTACGGTCAGATTTTTCAGGATGTAAACTCCAACTGTATTCAAGAAAACCTAGAGAACTCATTGGCGGACCGAATCGTTGTTGTTCAGCCAGGAGAGCATTATGCGATGACCAATTCTGCTGGTTTTTGGCTGATTGATTCTTTGCCTACAGGAAATTATACGGTTACGGTCGATACCTCTGGAAATTGGGTTCCAAGCTGTCCTATTCGTCAAAGCTTTACGATTAATAATGTTGATACGGCTTTATTAATAGCGCCCTTTGGTTTGGCTTCGACCACCCCTTGCCCCAAACCTCTAATTTCTGTGCATGCCCCATTCTTACGGCCAGGCTTTTCCAATCAATTAGTTTATGTTCAAGCTTGTAATACAGCCTTAGGAACCGCCTTGATTGATACAGGATATGTAATCATAGAACTCGATAGTTTGTTAACCGTTCAAACAGGAACCTTACCTTACACCAGTTTGGGCAATAACCAGTATCGAGTTGATGTAGGCGCTCTTTATCCTGGAGATTGTGTTCCCTTTGCCTTGCGTTGTTCCTTGAGTACCAATGCAGTTCTTAATCAATCTCTTTGTATGCGTGCGGTCCTCTACCCTATTGATTCTTGTGCTTTAGATACAATTCCCACGCCTTCTCCTTTAGGAATTACTCCTTGTTTGACAAATTATGATGGTTCTCATTTAAATGTCAAAGCAATTTGCCAGAACGATACCATCCATTTTATGGTCACCAATATTGGGGATGGTGCTATGTCTTGCTACTCTCAGGTGCGTCTGTATATAGATGGTCAATTTATTTGGATGGATTCGGTACAGCTAGCTGTTGGTGTGTCACAGACCTTTGTTTTTGCAGGAGATGGGCGAACATGGAGAATGGAGGTAGACCAACATTCCTTGTATCCAGGAAACTCTCATCCATCGACAACGATTGAACGATGTGGTAACGAAAGCAATTGGACGCCAGATTTATTCAATATTTTACCTTTAGATGATGCCAATCCCTTTGTCGATATCTATTGCGGCTTGGTTTCAGGTAGTTATGATCCAAACGACAAACAAGGCTATCCATTAGGAATTGGAAATGCACATGAGATTCAGCCACAGCAAGCATTAGAATACCTCATCCGTTTTCAAAATACAGGAACCGATACCGCCTTTACGGTGGTTGTTCGAGATACTTTGTCAACTGATCTAGACATCTATTCTATTCTTTCAGGCGTAGCTAGTCATGATTATAGTTTCAAGATTTATGGTCCTAGAGTATTAGAGTGGACTTTTAACCATATTATGCTGCCCGACAGCAACACCAATGCCGCTGCCTCACATGGTTTTGTTCGTTTTAAAGTCAATCAAGCAGAACACCTACCTTTAGGAACTCTTATCGAAAATACAGCGCAAATTTATTTTGATTTTAATGCTCCTATTGTCACCAATACAACAGAACACCACCTTGCCTTGCCTCAAGATTTAAATTGGGATGGGCAACAAACTTTGGATCTTGTTGGATGTGATCGGGTCTTGTTTAATAGCATCGTGTATGATCAAGCAGGTACGTATTGGCAGGCCGTTCGTCATGGCAACATAGATAGTCTGTATTCATTGAATATAACGCTTCATAACAATGCAGTCAACCGATCGGATACCGTTTGCAGTAGCTATATCGCAGCAGACGGGCAAATTTATACTGCAAGTGGTCAATATACTGCAATCATCCCCAATTATAGGGCTTGTGATAGCCTTATTACCATTGACTTAATCGTACAAAACACCAGCTCAACTGTCAGCCTTTCAAGCTGTAGCCCTTATATTGCGCCTGACAATCAGTCTTACACAACAAGTGGTCTATACACCGCAATTATCCCAAATGCAATAGGTTGTGATAGTATTATTACCATTAACCTAAACATACTACCCGTTGAGACAAGTATCTCTATTTTTTCTAATGTATTGTATTCTTTTGCAAATAATGCAAATTTTCAATGGTTGGACTGTACGAACAATTATGCTCCTATACCTGGAGCTACAGGACCGGTTTTCTCTCCTTTGGTTAATGGTATCTATGCCTTGCAAGTTCATCAGAACGGATGTGTTGATACCTCCTCTTGTTATACAATTGTTATAACGGATGTTGCAGATTTACAACAAGAGGATAAAAACTGGGTTATTTATCCGAATCCTGTGAAAGAGCTGCTCTTTATTCGTTCTAAAAGTAAATTTGCTCAAACGATTGACGTGCAAGTAGTCAACCATCTTGGGCAAACTGTCCTTGTCAAGCAGTCAAATCAATCTATAACAGAAATAGATTTGAGTACTTTGCCAGCTGGAATGTATTACCTATCCATCCATAATAATGGGCAACGGAATACGTATAAGGTTGTGAAGGACTAGGGGCAATTCACCTAGATTTGGATGTAATTTCCCAGTAGAAAGTCGTTTATTGTCTCGCACTAAATTGACGACTTTCTACTTAAAATTGATTGCTCGTATAGTCTGACCATTTTCCCTCCTTTGTGGTAAAAAAGAAATCGTTTAACTAAATTGGCGGCCTCCTAAACGAAGTGAACTAATATATTACCACAGGTTTGGCAACGAACTCGTATTTATTTTCTTAATTTGTGCTTCTTAATTCTTTTCACCTATCCGATCTATAATGACTCTCTCTCTGCGTTTTTTCTATCTCTATACCTTTATTTTTTTTAGTTTTTTTGCTTGTAATACATCGGAAAACCCTGCTGTTAATACCATAGAAAACACCAATGCCGTAGAAAACACGGTAGAGAATACCCATCCAATTCTTCCTTCGGAAGATTTAGCCTATTTTTTGCAACAAACCAAAGAAGTAGAGTCTGGGACTATAATTCCTTTTGTTTTACACCAAAAATTCATACAACCAACCTTAGCTGATGAACCGCTGCATCCTTATATTGCTTCTGAAAAAGCAAGTTATAGCTATGGACAAGTTTTGCATGAAGATCCTGAAATGGTTGCCTTTAGTTTTTATTACAAAGCGACACAAGATCAAAACCTTTTAGCCGCCTCATTTATGGCTACTTATAATCCTGTTACAGAAGCATTTATTGATTGCAAAATGATTTTCGGGAGCTCTACTCTTAATTTTCAAAAAACAAGGGGCTATAATTTAGGGGTTTCTTGTCGTTCTGATATGGAATTTATAGAATCGGGAGAGGTGGTTTTGATTCTAAAAAGTCAAATTAAGTATTTCTATTCTGCTTTTAGAGAAGGCATGAAACCAAAAGCAAACTCTGTGAATACGCATCGCTATACTTTATTGAAAAATGGGCAATTTTTGTTTGGCTAATTTCATCTCCACATTCGGCATAAACATAAGAAGAAAACAGTCCATTATCTAGCCTTGATTTTTTTGCCGTTTTAAAATCATTAAATTCACTTAATTCAAAAGCTGTATTAATTTTCCAGCCATATTTTCCAATATTATTTCCGACTCCACCTACTAATTTAGCAAGAGAAACGCCATCTATAATAAAATCAATATAGGTTCGATCTTCTGGGCAAATCTGAGGATTTTTTCTAAAAATATTCTTTTAAATGTCAGTTTTGCATTCAATAGATAAATGCTTTGTTAGTACTCGTTATTTTCTACAAGTTCTCTATTTCTTCCTTTGACAAACCCGTCGCTTTATTGATAATATCGGTCGAAAATCCTTGCTTTTTTAGATTTTTAGCCACTTCAATTTTCCCTTCGATGATTCCTTC
>CACVAQ010000123.1 GCA_902727865.1 uncultured Aureispira sp.
CCATTTGTGTATTTTTTGTCTCCATAACAACTAAGATATAAAATAGCCGTCAAAAAGCCAATCCATCTCACTTTTTTTATAGCTTTGCAACTCGGTTTCTTCCGATAAACAACAACTATGAAAAAAGTATTATTTATGGGGCTGCATCGCCCCGACCGTTCGCCCTCACAACGATACCGTTTTGAGCAATTTCAGCCGTACTTAGAAGCGCAGGGTTTTGAGTTTGAATACTTCTATCTGATTCGAGCGCAAGACGATCAAAAGTTCTATGGAGCAGGCAATTATTTCGCTAAAATCAGCATTCTGATTCGTAGTATTTTTAAGCTGTGGTTCAAATCCTTTCGTGCGGCTCAATACGACTTTGTTTTTGTACAACGAGAGGCATTTATGTTAGGAACAGTGTTTTTTGAAAAACGCTTTGCTCGCAAAACGAAGCTATTATTTGACTTTGACGACTCTATTTGGTTACAAAATGTATCGGAAGGCAACAAAAAGTTGAGTTTCTTAAAAGATGCTTCCAAGACACAAAAGTTGATTGCTATTGCTGATATGGTTTTTGCGGGCAACTCCTTTTTGGCAGATTATGCCAAACAGTTTAATCCGAACACCAAACTAGTTCCAACGGTTGTTGACAGCGATAATTATAAACGTACAATACCTGTTGATAAGACTAAAATTTGTATTGGTTGGAGTGGCAGTTTTTCTACGATTCCTTATTTTGAATATGCCTTGCCTGCCCTTCAACAAATTAAGGCTAAATACGGGGACCAAGTTTATTTCAAGGTCATTGGAGATGCTAATTATTATAATAAAGAACTAGATATAAAAGGAACGCCTTGGTCTAGTGCCACAGAAGTTGCTGAACTTTCGGAAATTGATATAGGTATCATGCCTTTGCCGAATGATGCGTGGACGAAAGGTAAATGTGCCTTAAAAGGACTTTTGTATCTATCGTTGGAGCAAGCAGCCGTTTTATCTGATGTGGGTGTTAATGCCGAAGTGATTCAAAATGGGGTCAATGGTTTTTTGGTTTCTAGTACAGCGGATTGGGTCGAAAAGCTTTCTTTGTTGATTGACAATCCTCAACTACGTCTAGAAATGGGTCAAAAAGGACGACAAACGGTTTTAGATCGGTATTCTGTTTTATCAGAACGAGCACATTATGCAGCGTATTTTAATGAATTACTTGCGCTCTAAGTTGTTTTATTTTTTGATTATTTCAAATAAATAATCAAATACAATGGCAACTCTATTGCTTATTTATTGTTTAATAAAGTACCGAATCAAACCCATACAAACATCTAAACAAGCCTCTCTTAGCCGTTTATTACTACTATAAAATACTTTCACATTACATATGAACATCCTTAACATAAAAGACTGGGGCTTAGGCATTCACCCCTCTAAAGAAAAACCATTTCTGATCTCAGGACCTTGCTCTGCGGAAACGGAGGAACAAGTCGTACAAACTTGTACTCAAATTGCGCACTTAGGGGTTGATGTTTTGCGGGCTGGCATATGGAAACCCAGAACTAGACCAGGCTCTTTTGAAGGCATCGGAATCAAAGCATTGCCTTGGTTGATCGAGGCTGGAAAACAAACGGGTAAACCTGTTTGTTGCGAAGTTGCCACGCCACAGCATGCAGAAGAAGCCATCCAACATGGCGTTGACATTCTGTGGATTGGAGCAAGAACAACCGTTAATCCTTTTGCGGTACAGGCGATTGCCGACTCGCTAAAGGGCATTGACATTCCTGTTATGATAAAAAATCCCGTCAATCCAGATTTGGAACTTTGGATTGGGGCTATTGAGCGGATTGCACAAGCTGGAATCACAAAAATTGCAGCAATTCATAGAGGGTTTTCTGTTTACAATACACCTAAATATAGAAATCAGCCGCAGTGGGAAATCCCTATCGAACTGCGTCGAAGAATTTCTAATTTAGAGGTTATTTGTGATCCTAGCCACATCGCAGGAGAGCGGGCTTTTCTGTATGAAATTGCTCAACATGCGCTAGACTTAGACTTTGATGGCTTGATGCTAGAGAGTCATATTACGCCTGATACGGCTTGGAGTGATGCCAAACAGCAGGTAACGCCTCAAGACCTAGAGACCTTATTAAATCAATTAATTACTAGGCAATTAGATACCGACAATTTAGATTATCTAAATAAGATTAATCAGTTTAGAGCTTTGATTGATAATTTAGATACACAAACCTTACATTTATTATCAGAACGCATGGAAATTGTCCGTCAGATTGGTTTGTACAAGAAGGAAAGTAATATTGCTATTTTACAAATTGATCGCTGGTTAGATGTTCGTGAAGGAGCCTTAAAAAAAGCAACTTCGTATCATCTCTCCGAAGATTTTGTTGAAGATATTATCAATACAATTCACAAAGAATCTATTCGACAACAAACGACCATTATGCGAAAAGATTCGTAATCAAATGAACCACACAACAAGGGTATCTGTAGAGTGGCTCTTTCAACAGGTCGATGCTCCAAACTTGATTCTACTCGATGCACTAAGCCTTCCATTTGAACAGATTTTTTGTCATGGTTTTTTCAAGTAAAAAGAAGCCTTATTAGATGACGGATCTTGGAGCGAATGGGGGCTTTTAGATTCATTGCTTAAACACAAAAAAAGGGCAGCTCAAAATGAGCTGCCCTTTTTATTATATCTAAGACTAGTGATTGTTTATTAATCAATAACAACTTTCTCTGTCCAGTTTTTGTCTGCCGATTTAGCAGTAAGCAAGTAAACACCTGCTGTCAATGTAGATACATCCATACTTTGAGTATCATTCGTTACATTTGAACTTTGACTTACGTTCAATACACGACCCGTAATATCAGTCAAAATGTACATAACATCTGTAGCTTCTTCTGCTTCAAAGTTAAAGTTCAATACATCGCTAGCAGGATTAGGATACACATTAAATGTAGCACCTGTTGAAGCGTATACTGTAGAAACAGAAAGAGGAACTTCAGGTTTAACACCTAAGAACAAACCAATAGAAGGAACTACATCAGAACCAAATCCAGTCCAGTACCAAGTTGAAGAACCAGCAGCATCTGTAACATTAATTGGAGATGGGTTGATAACAGAATCAGCTCTTGTCAAAGCAGAGTTCATATAGTAATTAATTCCATCGTCACCACCTATCAATGGCACATCGTCACTACCAAATGAAGCAATACCACCTGTCAAACCTGGATTAGTCAAGATAGAAACATAGTAAAACCCATTGTCTTTCAATCCTGCCATTGCTCCAGCACCTGCTGCATCAATAAAACCAGTAACTGTAGTTAAACCATAATCACCAGCAGCTACAGTCGTACCTAAACCTGACAATGAAATTGTTCCAATACCAACTTGAGTCAATAATGTTCCATCATCCAATACTCCAGCCGAAGGATCTAGCTCATATACATTACAGAATAATGTTTGATTAGCAGCACCAGAAAAACCATTTGTTAAACGGTAACGGAAAGAAACTGAATCAATAGTGATTGTATCGCTTTCTCCTCTTGGGAAAAAGTATACAGAACCATATTCCCATGAAGAGAAAGGTGCACCACCTGGGAAGATTCCTCTACTAGAAAATACACCACCATCAATAGACAATTGAGCTTTAGAAATGTAGTTTGTTAAAGGAGCAGTATCATCTGTAATTGTAAAAGTATGCATAGAAGTATCATTAGCAGTATTACCATCTGCATTTTTATGCGCTACCCAATAAGTAACGGCATACTGACCAGCACCGTAAGTGTTCATAAAGTTAAGGTCATTCAGATAGTCAATTTGAGTTTGACCTGAAATATCACCAGCTACCAATGAATCAAAATACATAGTATCAACGTATACATCTGTAGTAACAGCACCAGAAAGTGCGTCTGTGAAATCAATACTTACATAAATCGCAGCAGAATCTGAAGGAAGTAAATCTACCGCTCCTAGATTAATTGCTTTTGCTCCCCAAAACCATTCTCTCAAATCATTAGCATGAACGATGTTGTTCAATGCATTGTATGAGTTACCACCAATTTTAGCCGTGTTTCCACTACCAATTAGTAACGTACTTCCTGTCTCTGGTCCACCGATTGCGATATCGTATGATGGTGCAACTTCGATCGTTACATCATCAACACTTGCATAGTAGTAATCTCCATCAAACGCAAAACGGATACGACATTGAGACAAGTTGGCAACACCTGCCGTTGCATTTGCAAATAAAACACGTGCAAAATCTGCTACATCATCAGAAACTGATCCTCTAAAATCATTCGTTGCCACCCAAGTTTGTCCATCATCGACAGAAATAGAGATAGACAATTCAGTTACTGCAAACTCTCTATAACGAGTAAAAAACTGAATAGTTAAAGCTGAATCTGCATACCCCGTAAGGTCAATTCTAGGAGAAATCAACTCACCTCTATGAACAGTCGGAGAAGTACCAGTACCAAACGCACCTGAAACTCCAGCATTATCCAAGAAATCAGAATCAAAAATAGCTATACCATTTACTTGAGATGGTGAAGCCAATGGAGTTGTTCCAGCATAACCACCCGCAGAATAACCAGTAAGGCTTCTTACCCAATAAGCGTTACCTGGAATTGTTGCTCCTCCATTTTCATTTACTGTTAGAGCCGTCCAAGTTGTTGCGTTATCTCCAGCTGTATATGAAGTAGCATTGGTAAATGGAGTACTGAACTCCGCATCGGCAACACCTGTTGTAGAACCTACGCCCCAAATTTTAGTTTGTGCGTCAGCACTGGTTCCCATAAAGAACACAGTAAATGCTAATGCAGCAAAACGCATAAGATTAATTTTAACCATAATAGATTTGTACTTTAATATAAATTAAATAATGAATTCGCTAATTTGTCGGTATTCTTCCAATTATCCTTCGGCAAAATCAAGATTCAACCGATTAAATAATTAAGTAAAAGTAAATGATTTTTTCTAAACTTGTAAATTTACTCTTAATATTTTCACAAGACTGTTGTTTTTTTGACGCTTAATTGACGGCTTTACACTTTCTAAAGGATCTAAGATGAATTGTTATTTTCCTTTATATTCTCGCAACAAAGCTACTTTATCAATTGGTGCGACACCAACTTTTTCACAGACCTGCCCGCCTGCAATATTCGCTAAAGTAACCGCTTCTTTTACATTTAAGCCAGCTGCCACGCCTAAAGACAAAAGACTAATTACAGTATCTCCTGCTCCGCAAACATCTGCAACTTGTCGTTTTTCTGTTGGGATAATGCCTTCTTCTGAAGGGCTCTGGTAATACATCCCTTTTGCTCCTAGCGTAATTAAGGTGTGTGTATTCTTCAAATGTTTGTTAATGGTCTGTGCAGCTCTTGCCAATTCTTCTAGTTGCGGGTTCTCATCAGAAATTGCCAAGCCCAAGCCTTCGTTAATCTCTCGCAAATTGGGTTTGAACCAATCTACCCCTGAATACGTTAAGAAATTTGCTTTTTTAGGATCTGCGAATGTTTTGATCCCTTGCTCTTTCGCCAATTTAAGTACATCAAAAATTAAACCGTTTGTTAAAAGACCTTTATTATAATCTTGGAAAATAATCGCATCTATCTGCTCTTCTTCCAACAAATTCTTAATGACTAGCACCATTTTTGCCTCTAAATCCTTCTCAATCCAATCGGTTGTTTCTCGATCATATCGAAGCAAGTGTTGATTTCCAGCCAGAATTCTTGTTTTACAGCTTGTCGTTTTATTTTTGTCTTTTATAATAAAGGAAGCACGTAAGGCGTTTTCTTCTAGGAGTTGAATGAGTTGTGCTCCATTACGATCGGCCCCAACTAAGGACAATAGATAAGGGGTTGCTCCCATTGCTTGGATGTTTAAAGCTACATTTGCGGCTCCTCCCAACCTATATTCTTCTACTTGGTGCAATACAACTGGCACAGGGGCTTCTGGCGAAATACGATCTACCTTTCCTATTAAATAATGATCTAGAATTACATCTCCAATGATTAAAATTTTTAAATCATCAAAACACGTTTCTAAAAATAATCTTTCACCCATTCATCGCAATTTAGATTATGTAACAATCGATAAGAGTTCGGTATTTTCAAATAAAATTGCATTTTTTAATGCCGAATATAGGTCCATTCGAGAAGCCCTAGAATACTTGGCTATTTGACGCCTAATAGAACCCTTCATTTCCATTCTCAAGCAGGCATGTTCTACTTATTTTTATTCAGATTCGCTAACTCTTCGATCGTTTTATATAAGTTTTCTATGATCGTAGCCTGTTGTAACATTGTATCTTTCAGATCGCCAACTTCGTCTCTTAGTATACTTTTAATATTTTGAGGAGAAGGCAAAAATGGGCTTATTTTAGCTCTGACGTACCAAATTTCTTTCACTTCGCTCAATTTCACATCAAAAGGTTCGTAATAAGCATTGTCAGAAAATAAGGTTAACGATTTGTCTACTTTAATTTTGTTGTGTACCCGTTTGACCAAGACATCGCCATGCGTAACGATAACGTAAACATAGTTTTTCTTAACAGAGGTTTCCCACAGTGTTGGTTCCAAATAACTACAAATAACCTTATCCCCTTCATAAAGTGTTGGCTCCATGCTATCCCCTGCTACATCGAAAGATCGATGTGTCCCTACTTTGTATTTATAATCTGGCAAGGAATAAGAAGGTAAGTTTTGTACAAAAGTCGGATCGCCTAAGTCGGATGCATACCCAGCTTGTGCAGGGATTGGAACATGTACAATTCGTTCATCATTTTGAGGGTCTGTTACGATCGTCAACACACGAAAATCTTTGTGCGCTTCCTCTTTCATAAACATAGGACCTTCTCCTGTAAACAAATAAACAGGGTTGATCTTATATTTATCTATCGCCTTTCTTAATAACTCAATAGTTACATCTCTTCGGTTTTTAAGAATCTCACTCAAACTTTGAGGCAAATAGTCTAAGGAAAGTGCAAACTGACGACTAGAGCGTATTCTTTGATCCTTTTTTAACTTGTTATGACAATTGATAAAACGCTGAGTTACAACACTATTCATAATTCTAATACTTTGAAGCAGAAAACAATTCGTCTTTACGCTAGATGAACAAGTTCGCTTTCATTCAATCCCCCAAAACAGCTATTATACAGTACTCTAATGGTTAAAAAACGAAACCTTTAATTATATTGCGTATTGAATCTACGCAAAAGACTTACAATTGTAAATGTAGCGGATTATACAGGAATAAGCAATTATTTACGCAAATAAATTAAACAAGCTCTAATTTTAGTATAAAAGTGATAGTTTCCTTCTTTCACCGTTTTGCATTAAAAAACATAAAAAATCTATTATTTCACCTTTTTTTATAAAAATAAAAGGTTCTTTGACCGTTTTACCAGCCCATAAAAAATAGCTTAGGCTTTACTATTTTTT
>CACVAQ010000124.1:0-2387 GCA_902727865.1 uncultured Aureispira sp.
CGATCTAATCCTAGTTTTGGGTAGATTTAAGCTGTAAAATATTAATTAATTATTTTTTGTCCTGTACTCAGCTACTTAATACTCAAAAAAGAATATCTTTGCAGACTAGACTATTAATTATTGTGGTTCTTTGACAACTCTTCTCACGCAGTAAATAATGTAAAGTTTTCAATTTTAGGTAGCTTTTAACTAATTTTAGATACTAGATTTTAAACCGCTTCGCGCTTAGACTAAATAGCTATTTATCAGCTAAATAGTCGAATATCTAGAATCGAAAAGCGAAGCGCTCTAAGATCTTGAAGCAGTATAGATCAAAGCTTACTTTTATTATTACCGCACGATTTGTCAAAGAACGATTATTGTTTGTTTATATCAAAGAAAACACCTTTTTCAACTATGTTTCAAAAGCTTAAAATTATTAAAGAAAGTCCTTCTTTTATTGTTATTAATAAAAGAGCAGGTCTAATTACAGAGCGAAATCCTTTTGAGATTACTACGGTAGAATCTTTGGTGGAAGAATATTTGACAAAAGGAATTCGCAAGCCTTACAGCCTAGACAAAAATCAAGTCTCGGCACACAAAAATAAGAAAAACTTTAAAGCGCCTGTCAAAGCAAAAAATGCTGCTTTTGTAGGGATTGTACATCGCTTGGATCGAGTGACCAGTGGTACAATGGTTTTTGCTAAAAAGAAGAACCTACTCAAAAAGTTGAATGAGCAAATTAGCAGCCGAAAAATTAAAAAAACGTATTTGGCTGTCCTTGAAAATCCACCTCCAAACAAGGCTGGAACCTTGCGTCATTATTTGGTGAAAAACCAAAAAGGAAAACGTGCGGACATTTTTAAAGAAGAGAAAAAAGGAAGTGTCCAATGTACCTTGTCTTACGAGCTCTTGAAATCGAGTGCGAACGGGCATTTGGTGAAAATAGACTTAAAAACAGGTCGCTTTCATCAAATTAGAGCGCAATTTGGCTTTATTGGCTGTCCAGTTATTGGAGACGAAAAGTACGGGGCTACCAAAAAATATTTGCCTTTAGCGATTTGCCTGCACGCTTGGAAATTACAGTTTAAAGATCCAGTGTCGAACGATGATGTGATTTGCGAAGCGGAAGTTCCTAGAACACGTTTTTGGCAAGATTATTCGCATATTCTGTAGCCGATGCAGCTTTTAATACGGGACAAGGGGAAATCTTGGGTAGAGATATAGTTAAAGTATTCGATGAAGCGGGGATAGGTACGAATTTTGGTTCTTTTAGAGTACACATACAACGAAGAGCACTTCTTACACTCACCCCACTTTAAAATGTACGCTATGCTGAAATTATTATTACTACTAACCTGTATTGTTTGCCTTTTTTCTAGTTGCGAAAACGACACCTTTGACTTAATTGAAATGCGTATAGAAGGAACCTGGGAGTTTACCAGTGCCAGCGAACGTTCTTACCAAGCCTTTTCTGGGCATCAATCTATTTTTTATCATTACGATGGCGATTTAATTACGTTCGAAGCAGATAAAACAGTCTATTACACCGAAGCCAATGGAGATGAATTGGAAGGCGTTTGGGATATTCGTTCTGTTAATAGTGTGGATTCGGAGGGTGATAATGTTACAGAATATATTATTTCAATGGCCTTGGTCGATCTATCTGGTGACCTAATACAGTATGTCTGGCAGGTAGAAAATACCAACATCAATCAACGATTGAGGGTAGAAGAATCGACCTCTGATTATGAATATTGTTATGAATTGGTAAAGTGGTAATTGCCTAAAATAAAGAAACAAAAGCCCTAGTAGAAACTCCAATTTCGCTAGGGCTTTTTACTTGTAAACCCAACGCCATGAAATTTAAGTACTTATTGCTATTATTATTATTATTTCCCCTTCTTTCGCTTGGACAAATGCCTCGAATTGCGTTCTTAGAATCGGATAGCATCTTAGTTCAATCGGACTGGTATCCTTTGTTGGAGGAAGAGGTTCAAGCCTTGGGGAATTTTATACAAGATTCTATTTTGGAAGTTGAAAAGGAAAAACATCGACTTCGATATGAAGAGTTGCTGGCTAAGTACCTACGGATTTCTTGTGCGGGTTATGATCCCCATTATGAAAGAGAAATGGAACAAGAACTGGAGGACCGACAAGAGAATTTAAAGTATTTGGCCCTAACTGCCGATGAGTTTCTTTCTGCTTATGAAGATAGTTTATTGCTGTTGTGGAAGGATGAATTAGTGCTTGTTGTTGATTCTTTGGCAGTCGTTTGGCAGTACGATTTTGTGTTAAGGAAAGAGGCAATGGCCTTTTTATCTATTGATAATACGAAAGAACAAGCCTTGTTTGAGCAAGCGATTATCAAGGTTTTAAATCAAAAGCCAAGCATCAAAAAATGGGGG
>CACVAQ010000124.1:2487-7424 GCA_902727865.1 uncultured Aureispira sp.
TGATGCCTACAGCTTGTTCCAGAAGCTGCTATGATTGTTTCATCAGAAGCGTTTTTAATGGTTGGAAATAAAACCAAATTTCCTATTTGTTGACTAAGCGTAAAGTGTTCTTTTTCATAGCCAAATGAACCAGCCATTCCACAACAACCAGAGGGAATTAAGGAAACATGATAATTGTCAGGTAAAGATAAGGCCCAGATAGAATCTTCGATGTTCCCTAAGGATTTTTGGTGACAGTGTCCGTGCAATAAAATTTGTTTGTTCTCCTTTGAAAAATCGTCCGAAGTAATTTTCCCTTTTTTAGCTTCTTGGGCTAAAAATTCCTCGATCATGAACGTATGTTTACTAATTTCTTTGGCTTGTTTAACAAGCGTATCATCAACTAATTTGGGGTATTCATCCCTAAAACTTAAAATAGCCGAAGGTTCTATACCCAATAAAGAAGTTTCTTGATTAATGATGTCTTTGAAAATAATAGTATTTTTAGTAGCCATTTTTTTTGCTCTCCTTAACAAACCTTTAGAAAGGGCCGCTCGTCCACTCTCAGGGTGTTCTATTAATTTGACATCATATCTTAGAGCTTGTAATAACTGAATGCTTTTGATGCCTATTTCGGTATCGTTCCAATTGGTAAATTCATCACAAAAAAGAACAACCGTTCCGTTTTTAGCTTCTTTAAATTTATAATTGTTTTGATACCATTTACGTAAGCTGTATTGGTGGATAGTAGGGAGGGATCTTTCTGGTGCTACTCCTAGAATGCTCTTGGCGACAGTGGCAAATAAAGGGTTGGTTAAGAAGAAATTATAAACGCTTGGTAAGATTCCGCCAAGTTGGTTGAATGCATTAATATAAGCAAAAGCCTTTGCCCTTAATGGGATGCCATTGTTTTGATAGTATTGATGCAAAAACTCTGCTTTTAAGGTTGACATGTCAACATTAGAAGGGCATTCGGAGGTACATCCTTTACAAGACAAACACAAGTCCATTACGGCTTTAATTTCTTTGTGATCAAAGGGATTTTTTTGGTCGCTCTTCGTTAAAAATTCTCTAAGTGTATTTGCACGAGCTCTAGTCGTGTCTTTTTCATTGCGAGTTGCTTGATAACTCGGACACATGGTGCCTCCAGACAAGGGGAGTTTTCGGCAGTCTCCTGAGCCATTACATTTTTCAGCGGCTCTTAGTATTCCCCCTTTATCAGAAAAATTGAAAACGGTTTTAAGCTCCTTCGTTCCCCTATCCGCTTCATAGCGAAGGGATGTATTCATTGCAGGAGTATCTACAATCTTATTTGGATTAAAAATATGATTAGGGTCCCATACTGATTTTATTCTTTTGAATAAGGCATAGTTTTCAGGCCCAACCATCATTGGGATAAAGGCGCCTCGCAATCGTCCATCTCCATGCTCCCCACTTAAAGAACCCTCGTATTTTTTAACTAATTCTGCGGAAGCTTTACTTATTTGGTAAAAAGTTTCCACGTCCTCTGATTTTTTTAAATCCAAAATAGGTCGCAAATGTAATTCTCCAGCCCCCGCATGAGCATAGATAACTTGTTTTTGGTCAAAACGTTGCATCATATTCCCGACCTCTTCGATGTAATCTGCTAAGTCATCTAAGTCGACAGCAGTATCTTCAATACAAGCGACGGCTTTTTTATCTCCAGGAATATTGGCGAGCAATCCTAAACCAGCTTTTCTCAATTCTCTGACCTGTTCTGTTTTATTTGGAGGAATGATAGGAAAGGCATAGCCCATTTCTTGTGCTTTCAAATCAGCAATCATTCTGTTTGCTTTTTCCATTGCTTCATCAAGTGTATTGGCTCTAAATTCAACCATCAATAACCCTTCTGGATCTCCTTCTATAAACCAACGATTTTTACTTTGTTTGATATTTTCTTTCGTACAATCAAGGATTATTTTATCGATCAACTCACATTGCGTGGGATGGTGTTGCATCGCTAATTGAGTAGCGCGAAGGCTTTCGTAAATATCAGAAAAGTGCAGGGCAACAATGACATCAAAAGGCTTTTGTAAGGGATCAAGATGTAATTTTATTTCGGTTGTGAAGGCAAGTGTCCCTTCCGAGCCACAAAGTAGTTTACAGAAATTAAATGCTGTTTTTTGTTCCGAAAAAAGTGCTGTCTCTAACAAGTAATCTACGGCATAACCTGTATTTCTTCGATGAATACTTTGTTTTGGAAAATGCGCTCTAATATTAGCTTGATTTTTAGGATTACTTAGTTCTGAATGTATGTGCTTGTATATAGAGCCTTCTAGTGTTTTTAAGGTTGTTTTTTGGTCAAAAGTTGCCTTGTCTAATTCCTCAAAAGTTACTTCCGAGCCATCCGATAAAATTGCGTTGAGTGCTAAGACGTGGTCTCTGGTAGAGCCATAAACAATAGAAGTAGTGCCTGAAGAATTATTGCCCACCATACCGCCTATCATTGCTCGATTGGCTGTTGACGTAATCGGGCTAAAAAACAAACCATAAGGTTCTAGAAATAAATTAAGCTCGTCACGAACAACACCAGGCTGTACTTTAACCCATTTTTCTTGTCGATTGAACTCTAAAATTTGATTGAAATTTTTAGAAATATCGACTATGATTCCATTTCCGACGACTTGCCCCGCCAAAGAAGTTCCAGCAGCACGAGGAATTAAGGAGGTTTGATTTTCTCTAGCAAACTGGATGAGTTTTTTTAGGTCTAAGGTATTTTTGGGAATCGCTACGGCAAGTGGCATTTCTCTATATACGGAGGCATCTGTTGCATAGATGACTTTCATCATTTCACTAAAGTAAAATGCGCCCTCTAAATTTTGAGAGAGTTCCTCTAACTTTAATTCGTTTATTGCGGAGTTTGTCATTTTACATTAATTGAGCTGCTATTTTAATAGCATAAAGAAGCACTTATAAGTTAATTATTGTGCTTGCTTGTAGTAAAGAAAGGAGAGGCGTTTTAATTCCTCTCCTTATAAAAAAATCATTTGGAACGTGTTTATTATTCGTAGCCTTTTCCTTTTAAAATCAAGTCCTCTTTTCCGTTTACAACATCCATAAATCCATGACTAGTCATAGGTTGGCTAAACATTGGGAAATCTTTTTCGATGGCATTGTGATGCTCTTCACTACTCAAACCAGCACAACAATCGGTCAATGTAACTACATTATAGCCGTTTTCATAAGCCGTTCTCATGGTAGATTCTACACAACAATTGGTTAAGAAACCTCCTATAGCAATATTTTTAATCCCTTTACTTCTAAGTATAAAGTCTAAATTAGTACTATGGAAACCACAAAGGCCACGTTTACCTTCTATAAGAATTTCTCCTTTTTGAGGCGTCAAGCCCTCCACAAATTCAATGCCCCAAGTTCCTTTTTGAAAGGCATTATTGTCTACAATCCCTTTTAGAATACCATAAGGCGACTTGCTAAGTTCACTATAATTTTCTGTAAAAGAGATTGGAATTTGAATGACTGGAATGCCTTTCTCTCTAGCTTCTTTGACCAAAGCGATGGTATTGGCCAACATATTGGTTTCTTTCATAACATCTTTTACTGCTTCATGAAAGATACCCCCTTCTGAAGTGAAATCATTCTGAAACTCTATTAAAATCACTGCTGTTTCGTTCGTATTCATTTTTTACTATTTGAAAGGTTTAAATTATTTTCAATTCAAAGTTAGTTGATATATAAAGAAGAAAGCTTCACAATCTTGGCAAATAATAGCACTATCTTCCCAGCTTGTTTGTAAAGGTTTTTTTTTTGTTGTATTTTTCATTATTTCGTGGAGAAGTTATATTATTTTATTGCATGAGTGCTTCGCTTTGATTATCAATAAGATAGCTTTGAATTGCTGATTTAATTAAAATATTGATAATCAAATCAATACGAAATGGTTTTTATGTTTTTTGATAAAAAAACTAAAACCTTGGAGAAGCAGCGCAGCTAACATAAGCGTAGTGCTCATGAACCGAACAAAGCGAGCTAACAAACGTAGTGAACTAATCTCACGAAGCATTAATTTTTATAATATGAAAAAAATAGCACCAATCCCTTTAATCCCACATTCTAAAATAACTCAATTAGTAGAGCAAAATAATGGGTTTAATTTTGGTGTATGTGAGTTGAATATTTATGAAACTCGGAAAGAAGTAATTGATTTTCCGCTTAGTTTCAGTGGATTTACCATTACTTCAATGCTTAGAGGAAGAAAGCAGGTGCGTTTTTCTGATTTGATAAATAGAGAATACCTGCCAGGGAACACCATTATTACACCGTCTTATTCCGAGTTGAAGGTTGATTTTCCTAAAGCTAGTTTTGAAGATCCAACCCAATGTACTGCCTTGACGATAGATAATTCTTTTATTAAAAAGAAAATCCAAGAATTTAATGAAGCTTTAGGTGATAAGGTATTTGTTAAAAGTTGGCGAATTTTGGATCGTCCTATTTTAATGTACAATAATGAAGACTTAGTAAATATTCATAAGAAAATAACAAGATTATCAAGTTCCAATGACCCCTTCAAAGAGATACATATAAAACTACTACTCAAAGAATTGGTTTTATGTGTGCTAAAAATGCAAAACGTTCGTATTCTAAAAGAAAATGCAGAAACGAATACAAACAATACGCCTTTTGCTGCGATCCTTAACTTTATTCGGCAAAATATTCATAATGAAATTCAAATAGAGGATTTATTAAAAATTTCTTCCATGAGTAAGTCTTCCTTTTATCGTGCATTTGTTGCTGAATTGGGGGTTTCTCCTTACCAATTAATTATTAATGAACGACTGAAAATTAGTAAAAGATTATTGTTAGAAGAAAAGTTATCTGTTAAAGAGACTGCTTATGCCGTTGGTTTTTCTAGTGCTAATTATTTTATCCGCTTGTTCAAAAAATATGAAGGGATGACTCCTAAACAATATATTCAATTG
>CACVAQ010000125.1 GCA_902727865.1 uncultured Aureispira sp.
TTTTTAGTTTTTACTTAGCTACGCTGCTACTCCGTGGTCGTGAGCCTTTGTTAATACGAAAAGTCGCTACGCTTAGTTCGCGTTTTAAACGGAGTAATGTATAAGAACTCATTTTGTAAGTATTCTAGAGCCCCTTGGGGCTCTTTTTTTGTTTGTAAATCAAAAAATGATATATTGACTATTATTACAAACTAACAACTCCAAAATGGCAAAACGAACACAGTACGGGCAAACCTGGTGGGGCAAGCAATGGTTAAATGCTTTAGGCAATATTGACTATAGTAATCGCCTTCCCCGTGGAAAAACCTACGCCAACAAGGGAGCGGTTAAAGACTTTAAAATCAACAACAACCTGATTGAAGCAAACGTCCAAGGAAGTCAACGCAAGCCTTATCAACAGACGATTTTATTGCAACGGTTTAGTCCGCAAGAAAAAGAAAGTATCCTTAAAACGGTGGCGGAAGACATGGGCGTTTTGGCTGCTTTGCTGAGTCGTCAAATGCCGAAAGAGCTGGATCAATTGCTCAACGAACAAGGCATTCAGTTGTTTCCGAAAGATTGGAGAAGCTTAAATATGAACTGTTCTTGTCCCGATTGGGCGGTTCCTTGCAAGCATTTGGCAGCGGTGGTTTACCTTCTTTCCAATGAAATAGACAAAAATCCCTTTAATTTATTTGAACTGAGAGGCTTGTCTTTGTTAAATGAATTGGAAAAACGAGGCATTATAAGCTTTCTTGACAAGGAAGAAGAGCACTTTAAATTAATCGATTTTGTTTTTTCCGATGCCCCTCGCTCCTATCCAGGCAAAATATCTTTAGATCAATTTAACCAACTTTCCTTTGTTTTGCCTCAAGAAAATTCCGACACCTTGTTTCAGTTGTTGGAGGACACTACTTTATTTTATTCGGACAGCGATTTCAAAAAAACGTTAAACAAATTATACAAAACCACAGAGCGTTCTCTGATAAAACAACTGAATACCAATAAGGAAGCAAGCAATGACCGCTTGCACAAAGCACTCTTGGCGAGCAACCAAATTCAGCTTTCTTTAAATGCAGCGGGTTATTGTGCTAATGTCTATTTGTATACCAATAAAGCAGCAGGCAGAGAACTATTGTTTCCTTCTAACAAAAAAAATGCCGCAGAAGTCGGCACTTTATTAGAGTCTACTAGCTGGGAAAAACTAGGGGGCTACCCCAAAGAATGGATCGCTATTTATGCCGTCTATTGCTTTGCTAAGAATTTGGTCATGACGCATAATTACATGCCTAGATTACTCAAAGTGGGTTCTAAATATAGAGTGCAGTGGATTCCTGCGGATATTAATCCCGACGTAAAAAAAGTACAAGACAAATTATTGGTTTTTTGTTCCGATAATTTAGTCCTGTGGCAACAGAAAAAAGAAGTAGAACAGCTCTTGACAAGAGTAGAACAATTAAGAGCCTTATGTGATCTATTTATAGGAGAATGGATGGCGGTTGCCAATAGCGAGGCTTGTCAGGTCAAGCGAGAAAACGACCAGAAGGTCTTGGCTTGTTTTATCAAAAGACAGCCTGTTGCTTTTAATCAGATGGGCGAAAAGGAAACCCCTTCGAGCATACAACTTTGGCTCAAAAAATTCTATCTCCAACACAAACGATACATTCCTTTGCTTCGAGTCGAAGAAGTGGAAGATGGTTTTTTTATGGATTTACAAATGGAAGATAGCGAAAACAAAGACAGCTTGCCGATTGACTGGTTGTCCTTTTTGAAGGGAAAACCCTATAGAGAATATCGCTTAGGAGCCATCCAAGACATTCAGTCTTTAGTCAGTTACTTGCCTGCCTTGTCTGGATTACTTCAAAAAAATCCAAGAACAAATTTATATTTCAGTCCAGCTATTTTTGAAGATGTCCTTTTCAGGGTCTTACCGATTTTACAATTGTTGGGAATCTCGGTTTTATTACCCAAATCGCTCCAACGCATTCTGTTTCCTAAAATTTCGATGCGTATTCATAAAGAGGAAAACGACAATGAAGCGAGTCCTGCTTTTATGACAGTAGCGGAAATGCTCACCTTCGATTGGCGGGTTGCGGTAGGCAATCAACTCTTGACCGCAGAAGAATTTAGAGCCTTGGTTGCTCAAAAATCAGGTCTAGTCAAATTACAAGATCAATACGTACACATTGACCCTAAGGAGCTCCAAAAATTGCTCAAGCAATTAGAAACAACGCCTAGCTTGAAAGCGCAGGATTTGATGCAAGCCGCTCTTTCTGGACATTATCAAGGAGCCTCTATTTTGGTTGAAAAGAAGGTTCAAGATACCTTGGATGAAATTCGAAAAACACAAGAAGTTCCCTTGCCTAAAGGACTCCTAGCGACCTTACGACCTTATCAGCACAGCGGTTATGCTTGGTTGTATAAGAATACTCAATTGGGCATGGGCGCTATTTTGGCGGACGATATGGGGCTAGGAAAAACCTTGCAAGTGATTACTTTGCTTCTAAAGTTTAAGGAAGAACAATTATTAGAAAAGAAAAAAGCCTTGATTATTGTTCCGACTTCCTTGTTGACCAATTGGCAAAAAGAAGTTGAAAAATTTGCCCCCGCACTTAAGGTCGCTATTTACCATGGCAGCAAACGGGCGATTCCTAAAACCTTTGATTTATTGGTCACCAGTTATGGTGTTTTGCGTTCAGATGCTAAGCTTTTGAAGAAACTAAAATGGTGCTTGACGGTTATTGATGAAGCCCAAAACATCAAAAATACATCGACGATACAAACCAAAGCCGTCAAGTCGATCAAAGCAGATAATTATATTGCGATGAGTGGTACGCCTGTCGAAAATAGACTGTCAGAATACTGGTCTATCATGGATTTTGCCAACAAGGGGTATCTAGGAACGCTGAGTAAGTTTAAGACCAATTTTGCCAAACCAATTCAACAAAACCACGACAAAGAGCGGTTAGAAACCTTCCGTACTATTACGAGTCCTTTTATTCTCCGTCGCCTAAAATCGGACCGAAGTATTATTCAAGATTTGCCCGAAAAAATTGAAACGAATTATTACACTAGCCTAGAAACAGAGCAGGCGGCGGTCTACGAAAATTTAGTCCGAAATACCTTAAAAGATATTAATAATGCCAAGGGAATTGCTAGAAAAGGCTTGGTCTTAAGTTTGATGACCGCTCTAAAACAAATTTGCAACCATCCTTATCAATATTTAAAAAAAGGCGATCCTAGTAGAAATTTGTCTGGCAAGGCAAATGCCTTGTTCAACTTGTTGGATAATATTAAAGTGAAACAAGAGAAGGTGCTCCTCTTTACGCAGTATAGGCAAACGGGCAATTTGATGGTGGAATGGATTGAGCAGACCTATGGGCGAACACCGCTTTTTTTGCATGGTGGTAACAGTCGTAAGCAACGAGACGCAATGGTCGAAGATTTCCAGAACAATCCTCAGGACAGCATTTTTATTCTTTCTCTGAAAGCAGGAGGTACGGGGCTAAATTTGACCGCAGCCAATCATGTCATTCATTATGACTTGTGGTGGAATCCTGCCGTAGAAGCTCAAGCAACGGATAGGGCGTATCGAATTGGTCAAGATAAAAATGTATTGGTCCATCGCTTATTGTCGGAAGGAACGCTGGAAGAAAAAATTGATGCGATGTTAAAAGCGAAGAAGGAACTCGCCAATCTCACGGTTTCGACTGGAGAAAAATGGTTGGGGGACTTATCCAACGATGAATTAAAGGACTTGGTTCAGCTCAATTCCTAGATTCAAAAATTAAATCTCGTACCGCTTTAACTCTTCTATATAGCAAACAAGGTAAATATTTTTGTTTCAAAAAAGGCAAGCTAAATTTATTTTAGCTTGCTTTTTTTTATCATAAGGGGCTAAAAACTGTTTTATTTTCACTTTTAAAACATTTTGTTTTCTTTTTGTTTTATTTTTAAAACATTTTGTTTTACATTTACAATATGATAATAAAACGACATTATAGACAATATAAAAATGCATTCATTATGATGATAGTAAACAAAAATGTGCCCGTAGTAGTAAAGCAAGCCGTTGATGACAGTCTACAAAAAATTAAGACTTTAGCTAAACAACTTTGGTTAAGAATCGCTTTTTTTACTTTAATAGTTTTAGTGTTAACACAGAAAGAATTTAGTTTTCAATTTACAATAGGTAATGCAAATACGCAACAAACAGCGGGCATTGTAGAAACGCCAGCACAAGCACAAATTCCAGAAAGTACAACAGCGCCTTATGCCACTACGGTCGCAAGTAATAAAAATTCGAAAGACAAAAAATGGTGGGAAATCATTCGTGAAGAGAGTAAAGATATTCGTGCTAATATGAATTTAGCGAATGCGGCTACTGCTGTCGGAAGTGCCTTGACAGAAGAACAAAAAAAGAAAGCCGCCCAATACTCTAATTTAGGTTTTGTCCTCAATCCTAACTACGCAAAAAAGCACAATATTGATCCGCAGATTGTCGCTGCAAAAAACAAACTTTGCTTTGACTACATCAAGAAGTATAGTGTTACCGCAAAAGAAGAAGCGGACTTGTTCAACATTCCTGTAAGCATTACACTAGCACAAGCTTTATTGGAAAGTAATGTTGGAAAAAGCTCTCTTGCTGCGAAAGAAAATAATCACTTTGGAATCAAATGTCGTAAAAAATGTATTGGTTGCCGTTGTGCGAATTACACCGATGATAGTCGTTATGATATGTTTAGAATTTTTGATTCTGCTTGGGAGAGCTTTAGAGAACACAGTAAACTATTATCCAATACGCGTTACAAACATTTGTCAAAACTAAAACGCACGGACTATAAAAACTGGGCAAATGGTCTTCAAGCAGCAGGCTATGCAACGGATAAAAAATATGGGTCTAAATTGATTGCTATTATTGAGGCCTTAAAATTGGATCGGTTTGATAAATAATGTAGCCTCCAAATACTACTGCGCTGGGACAAAAAAAGCGTCCACTTCGGGCAGTCAACGTATCCTAATTGATGAACGACTATAAATATTTTATACCATGATGATCAAAAAAATATCTAGTTATTTCCAACGAATTGGAATAGATTATATAACCGATCCCAATCGCCAAGCATTAAGTTTTGACGTAAAAACACCAGAAGGACAATGGCAATGTTTAGTCTTGGTTGGCAACAAAACAAAGGACCGTACAAAGAAAAGACACAGTGGCGTTGGGCTTTATTCGACCCATCCGATGAAAGTTCCTTTCACGCTTCGCAACCAAATGGCTATTTTTTTAATGTGCCTAAATAGCGACCGAGTTTTTGGAAACTTTGAACTAGATCCAGACTCTGGGGATTTGCATTTTAAAACGTACATAGATTTTGAAAATCGTTCTTTTTCAGAAAAAACAGTAGAACGAAATTTATTAATCAACATCTCTATCATGGAGCAACATTTACAAAAAATAACTAAAATGATAAAATGCGCTTAAATATCTAAAAATCAATTTATTAAAAACACAAATCGGCAAATTCAAAGCCCTTTCACTTCTTAAATCTAGGAGTAAAGGGCTTTCTTATTCTTTGTCGGATCAAATTTCCAACCTTTTTGCTTTTCTAAACGTCTTAAGGGCAGTAAAAAGAAGCGGAATGTCTAGCTTTTTCTGACGGCTCGATTTATTTAGGACAAATATTTTGCAGTTCATTTCTGGACCATTTCTTATGAAAATATTAACAACTGTTATACAAGTATTAACAACTGTTGTGCAAAATAAAAATTCAAAAAAAAAAATGATGCCCATGCAACATTTAGCCAAAAGCTTGCGTTTTCCATATAGTAGCAAAGTTTAATTTTACACAGTTTATTTTTCAAAAATAAAACGACCCGAAAAATGAAGCATCAAATTACAAAGGAAGATTTAATTCGTGACATTTATGGAGAGGCTGATTATTTAGAAAAAATGGCCATCCAAAAAGCAAAACATTCTGACCCTAAAATCAAAGAAGATTATGACTCTTTGAAAAAAGCACAAGAATTGTTAGACAGCGTTGATCTCCATCCCCCTATTTCTATTATTCAAAATATTTTAAACTACAGCAAAAGCTCTGAATTCGAAGCAGAGGCTGGATAAAGCGTATTCAATTAATCAAAAAAAGGCTACTACTCTGAATGAGTAGTAGCCTTTTTTCATGTCGTCCAAAAAGAAGGAAGTTACTTAGTTACCCTGCATTTTAGCCTGCTTATCCATTTTATTAACAATGACTTCGACTTCTTTTGTCAACTTTTTAAACTCTTCTTTCGTTTGTTCTTCATCAATTTCTGCCCCTTCTTTCGATTGTTGTACTTTTTCTTTGATCCGTTTTGTTTCTTGAACCAATTGTATGAGCTCCTCTTGATTTTCTTCGTTGCCAGCCTCTTCTCTCAATTTGTCTAACAAAGTACCTAATTGGTCAATCGAGTCATCATAAGTTCCCTCTTTAAACTTACCACTTTCATGCTGAAAGATGTTAAAGATACCTTTAACGGTCTGTTTCGCATTACCAATAACTTCTTTCCCCATCGCCTGCTCTTGTTCTGTTCCAAAAAACTGCGTGTAAACAACCCAACCTACAATGAAAAAAAACACCAGACTTATTAACTTCCCAATCATAATTACAATTCTTTTTTTATCAATTATTCAAGTATACTTTGCGTACATGTAGTACCTCTAATTCTCTTTATTTTTATTGTTATTTTTTATAATACAAATTTCCAACCATTTTCTAAAAAAAGGAATCGCAAAAAAGTTATTCGTATCCTCAGAAGAACGTTCTTCCTAAAAGCACGTACTTGAGGCCCCGTTTATGAATTACGTTTAGGTTTTTCTTTCCGAGCCTTTACTTTTTTTGATTTTTTCTTGTTTGGAGCAAATAGATAATCTCGGTCGCTATCGGACATAAATGGAATTCCAATTGAAATATTAAACCCAAAGTGACTCATGTCATCTTCTATCGCATTGGCAGAGACATTCGGCGTTTGATTCAACTCTCTCTCAAAAGCACCACTTTCCAAATAAGCATGCAACTGATAATAAGGGCGAATTCTTAACAAGTAATAATACTTATCTCTTTGAGATTTTTTTAGAAGAAACTTAATTCTAATGGCATAATCAATATAAACCTCTGGCGCAATCACGTACTGATTGACAGGCGTTTGATAATCTCCTCCAAAAGAATAACGAATCCGTTGCACGCCCAAATGCATCGCTGCCCCAAGGGTAAAATAGTGCTTAGGAAACGGCTTCACTCCACCACGTGCGGTTACTGACATATAATTCACCACCACTTCCGCACTTTCTTTTAATTGATTTGGATTCGTACTTTTTGGGTTCGAAATTAAATTGCCAAAGCCCAATTCCAAGACAGAATACTTGCTATATTTCCCTGCTCCTA
>CACVAQ010000126.1 GCA_902727865.1 uncultured Aureispira sp.
GATGGTATTCGATTGAACGCTTGGAGCTGCAATTTCATCCACTTTAGCTTGAGCAATTGATGCTTGAGTATGCCCTTGAAGGCTCGGCTGATTGGCTAAGTTAATTTGTTGCGTCATCATTTGTAGCAACATTTGAGACTGCTTGTTTTGCTCACTCAAAAAAGTTTGGAATAAATCCAGGGACTTATTTTGTTGCGAAGTAACCATTTCAACGGTTGCTTTCAGCGTTTCAATCAATTCTTTATTCATTTCTTCGTCGTCTTCTTCTTGATTAATTTGATTAGAATAAACTACTTTGTCTACAGGAACTTCAACAATTTTTTCAACAATTCTTTCGACAGGTACTTCTTTTATAACTTCTACTATTTTTTCAACTACTTTCTCAACCACTGTTCCAGCACCACCTTGAATTTGGTAGCCATCATTTAGAGCCTCTTGATATGCTTTTTGAGTGCCTGGACTCACATAGTTATGCCCGCCCATATTAACAGTCATCTTTGTTTTTGGAGCAGGTTTAAGGCTAGGAGCTTTGAAAGGATCAATGTTTCCTAATGATAATCCTAAGACTCTCAATTGCAAAACTGCTTGACGGAATTGTAAATCACTATCTTTTTTAGCATTGGCATTCATGGCTAAAGAAACATGTTCTTGACCTTTTAGAATGTCTTTTACCAAATTAGACAAAACGCCTTTTGGTCCAAACTCAATAAAAATGCGTCCACCAGCTTGGTAAATATTTTCAATCTGATTCTTAAACAAAACAGGTTTCAAAATTTGTCCTTGCAAAATCCCTTTTATATCCGAAGGATTGGAAGGGTAGGGATTGGCTGTTGTATTGGAATAAACAGGTACTTTAGGCGTTTGGAAACTTTGTAGGTTAACAAAATCGGCAAAAGGTTTCTGAGCATGTCCTACAAATTCGGTATGGAATGCTGCTGAAACAGGCAAAGGAATAACCGTGAACCCTTGGGTTTTTAAAACCTCTTGTGCATTTGCAATCGCTGCTTTGCTTCCTCCTAAAATAACTTGATTGTTAGAATTTACATTCGCAATCGTAACGCCTTGTAAGTGTTGAATCGCAGGAGAAATCTTGTCATAACCAGCCTTTACGGCTAACATCGTTCCAGCATCTGCATGAGGGCTTTGAGCCGCCATCGCTTCCCCTCTTGCTTTAGCCAAGGCTAAAAAGGTGGCATCGCTATACACACCAGCCGCCCACAAGGCGGTCAATTCACCAAAACTATGTCCAGCAACAAAATCCGCTTTGAATCCTGCCTCTTGAACCGTTTTGTACATGCCCATACTCAAAGCGCCAATAGCAGGTTGTGCATGTTGGGTTTGCGTCAAGGCGTTTAATTGAGTTTTTGCATCTTCTTTATTAAAAACAGGAATAGGAAAGATGGTCTTGGACAATGCCGCTTTGTTATCACTAGTAAACAATTGATCTTGTTGACTGATGACCTCACGCAATTGAGGGAAGGCATTGACTAAATGACGTCCCATTCCAACATATTGAGACCCTTGACCAGAGAACAAGGCGACGACTTTTCCATTCGTATCCATTCCATTTGGACGGAAGAAAACACCTTTTGGATGTTCCCAAGCTTCGTTGCTTGTCGCTAGTTTGTTGATTGCCAAGGTCAAGCTTTCTTTGGCATTATTTAAGTCCGTAGCCATGAAACCCAAACGAGCTGCATTGCTAGGAATGTTTTTCGTTTCTTGATTGGTCAATTCCCAGTAAGCAATTGCTGCATCAGGAGTTGCCAACTTTTCTAAGTGACGTTGACATAAGGCTTTTAAGTCATTCACAGAATTAGCTTGTAATAAAACAGCTTTGTATGGTTCGTGAATTCTATAATTTTTTTGAACAGGTTTCGGTTTGTATTCCTCTAAGGCAATATGGACGTTAATACCACCAAAACCAAAGGCACTAATACTAGCACGACGAGGATAGCTACTTTTTAGCCAAGGACGCGTTTCTGTATTAATGTACAAAGGAGAATCCTTCATGTCTACTTTAGAGGTTGGTTGATCTACGTTAAGCGTAGGCGGCAATACTTTGTGGTGTAAAGCCAAGACAGCTTTTAACAAGCCCGCAGCACCCGCAGCAGCTTTGGTATGACCTACTTGAGATTTAACCGTCCCTAAAGCAATGTGTGCTTTTTCATTATTATTAGCAGAAAAAACCATGCCCATAGAAGTCATCTCACAGGCATCTCCTGCATTGGTTCCCGTACCATGTGCTTCAATTAAGCCAACGGTTTTAGACTCGTATCCCGCTTCTTCATAAGCGCGATTCATCGCCATCGCTTGACCCGATGGACGAGGCGCATAAACCGATTTGAACCGACCATCACTAGACGTTCCAACGCCTTTGATAACCGCATAGATCGTATCGCCATCACGCTCGGCATCTTCCAAACGTTTTAAAACAACCATGCCCAAACCTTCGCCAATCAACATTCCGTCCGCTTTGTCGCTGAAGGGGCTGATAACATTAGATTTAGAAAATGCAGGAGTTTTAGAGAAAGACATATACATAAAAGGAGAGTTGTCGGTATCGACCCCACCTGTTAACATCATGTCTGCACGGCCTTCTACCAATTCACTGAGCGCCATTTTCACAGCACTTAAAGAAGCAGCACAAGCGGCATCTACTACAGAATTAATACCACCTAAATCAAAGCGATTGGTAATACGTCCTGAAATGACATTTCCTAACATCCCTGGAAATGAATTTTCATTCCAACCGATGTAGGCTTTTTTCATTTTGTCCACAATATGTGGAATGTCTACTTCTGAAATGCCACAAGAGCGCAGCGCTTTTTCCCAAATAGGATATTGTAAACGTCCAGTTAGGGGCGTAATCAATTTTTGACCACCACCAACGCCTAACAAAACGCCAGTTTTACGTTTTACTTCTGCCGAGAATTTAGGTGATTTTTTGCCATAACCCGCATGTTCGAAAGCATCACGAGCCGCAACCAAGGCTAGTAGTTGAGAGGCATCGGTTACTTCTAAAATATTCGGTGGCAAACCAAATTCCATGGCATTAAAATCAATATCAGGCAAGAATCCACCACGTTTACAGTAGGTCTTGTCTGGAACCATTGGATCTGGATCATAATAGTCTTCTATCAGCCAACGGTCGGCAGGCACATCGGTGATGCTATCTTTTGCTTGGACAATATTATTCCAGAATTCTTCAATGTTCTTTGCGTCTGCAAATAAAGAAGACATCCCGATAACGGCTACTGGGGTTTTTCTTAGAGAATTATTTAAGTTCATTGATTGTTATAGTTGATTGATTTGGCGTTGTAGTATGGTTATCTTGGTAATGGATTTTTTTGTTGACTAAAAATAGCTAGAGTAAGACTTTAAAAAGCTCTTCTTGCCTTTTTAGTTGTTGTATGCCTTTTTCGCTGCACAGCCCTCTTAAATAAGGTAACATGATGCCGAAGGTGAGGCGTTCTTTGCTGTATTGGCTGACTGGGAACTGGTTGGTATCTTTTAGCATTTCCAACAGAGCCAAAACAGTTTTGCTCGTGACTTGAATGTCTATTTCTTCTCTAAATAAGCCATCTTTGATGCCCCATTTTGCCAATTGCTCTAATTCAGAATGTGCAAAATTGCCCATGCTTCGATACGATTTTTGTAACAAACCAGGATAGTAGTGGATAATATCGTTGAAGAAGTTAGGATTGGTTTGACTGGCTCTAAATATAATTCGCTGGTGTAAATAACCCATCGCTTGAATTGCATTTTCAGAAGCAGAGATGATGTCGTCATTTTCTTTGCGAATCTCTTTGTGATAACTTGCCAAACAGGCTTCTAGTAAGGCTGTTTTATCTTCAAAGTGCTTATAGATGGTTCGTTTTGAGGTGTGAAGTTGTTTGACAATACGATCTATAGTAATGGTTTTTACGCCATGTTCTACAAATAGTAAAGAAGCTACTTCGATGATTTTTTCTCTAGGAACCATAATTTGTTTTTTTCTATGAAAAAGACTAACGGTAATTTTTTAGTTCCGCCAGTACCGCAAAGAAATGAAAGAATTTTTATATCTCCAAAATTTGGAGATTTTAAATGGTTTATTTCACATAAAATTAACACAACATTACTTCGTGGAGAACAGTTGTCAAAGAACCAAAAAAGTTAAAATTAATTATTTAATAAGGCTTTTTACTGAACAAATGGTATTTTAGAAGGATTTAGAACGGAGATCTATTGAATCAATAGATGTGCTGAATTTTGATTATCAAGCAATTTTTACTGAAAATCCAGGAAAGGGCTGTTTTTTGTCCCTAAAAAAGCTATACAAGCAGCTTAATTGTGGGCTTTGTCGGGAAGATGTTTTAAAAATGATGTCAGACAACAAGGTTTTGACTTCTGATATTCTGAAGGAAATGGCGTTTGATTCTAATGAATCGGTCCGTGAATTATACAAAAAAGTACACTAAGTTTTTGTTTTTTTAACAAAGTAAAATGGCTAACTTTGGATTCTAAATAAATAAACTAAAGGGACGTTTATCTTTTTATAATTATTGTAAGTAAATATAGTGTTGATGATAGGAAGATTGGTCGTGTTGTTATTGGGAAGTTTTTGGTGTTGCTCTAATTTGATGTCTCAAGATTTAGAAGGCAAGAGCTATGAAGAAATAGATGCCTTGGTTGCAATGTATTATCGTGACAATGGGTATCAAGAAGCCATGGTTTGTTCAAATTATGCTAGAGAAAAAGCTAGAATAGAATTTGGTACAGTGGATTCGGTCTACATTCAATATACGGCTAATTTAGGCTTTTTTTATCAGAAGTTAGGAGTGTATGCAAAATCAGAGGCGATGTACTTAGAGGCGAAAATTTTTATGGAGAAGACTTATGGCAAAAAGAATGAAAAATATTCATCGGCCTTAAATAATTTGGCAAGTTTGTATCGAATTATTGGTCACTATGAAATGGCAGAATCCTTGTACGAAGAGGTGAAAATGATTGATCTCGAATTGTTTGGGAGTGAAAGCCAACAGTATGCGGTCGTCTTAAATAATATAGCCTTGTTGTTTATTGACCAAAAGCGCTATACGATGGCGGAAGTTTTGTTACTTCGTTCCAAGGATATTAGGGCAAGTTATTATGGGCTAGATCATATTACTTATGGAAGGGCATTAAATAATATAGCTGGACTGTATATGATGATGGAGCGCTATGACGAAGCCCTTGATCTTTGCAAAGAAGGGAGAGATATTAAAGTTAGAAACTATGGAAAAGAGCACCTTTCTTATGCCAATTCTATACATAATATAGCGTCTATTTACCTTTTACAAGAGGATTATGAAAAGTCAGAGCGATTATATCTTGAGGTGTTGAGGCTCGAAGCTAAATTTTTAGGAAAGAAGCATATTGGATATATAACTAGCTTAAACAGATTGGTGGACCTTTATTATAAGGTAGGAAAGAAGGACTTGGCTTGGTCTTTTTTGCGAAAATCAGGACGTGCCATCACACAGGTGGATTTGTCCGTAAACATTACAGAAGCCTGGAAAGATACTGTCTTGCAAATAGAGGATGCGTTGCATTTGAATTTAGATCCTATCTTGGGTTATTTGGACTTTGCGTATAAATTATTAGAACAAGAAGGTCTGAGTATAAATGATGAAAAACAACTTATTGTCGCCGATTTAGCGTTGATCTTATTAGAAAAAAGACGACATGGATTTTTTAACTATAAAGACAAATTGCGTTTGTTGTCCAAAAGCAATGAATGGACGCTTCGAAGCTTAGAGTTATTGAGTAAGTCAACAAATGGAGCAAAGATATTTGAAGTAGCAGAGCAAAATAAGTCCGTTTTGTTAATGGAGGCCTCGCAAGCCCAAGCTGCGTATCAAATGGGTGATTTGCCAGATACATTGGTTCAGTTAGAACTAGAGATTATAAAGGAACAAGAACTTATTTATAGTAAATTGGAGGATGAGCGTAGCCCTGCGAAAAAAGATAGTTTAAGAGTTCTTTTAAATGAGTCCAATAGAAAACGGAAATTTTTTAAGACTAAAATTGAAAAAGAATTTCCTAAATATACAAAGTTAAAATATCAACAAAATTGTGCAAAAGCAAATGAAATTCAAGCCTTGTTAAGAGAGGATGAGGCTATGATTGAGTATGTTATCGCAGATTCTTTGGTATATATTATATACTTAGATCAGAAAAATTTACGTATCGTCAAGGAGCCCTTGAAGAAAAAAGAATTGACAAGGAAAATTAAAAAAATGCACGAAACGTTAAGTAATTATGACTTATTGTCTAAGAATGAAGAGCTGTCTTACCAATCGTACATTCATTCAGCACATTGGTTTTACCAAAAACTACTTGCGCCCGTTTTAAATCCTTCTAGTAAGCTAAAAAAGCTAATTATTATAACAGACGGTGAACTAGGTCATTTGCCTTTTGAGGTTTTTTTGACCAAGGAAGCGCCTCAACAATCGACAGATTATGCCGACTTGGATTACTTGATAAATAATTATGTTCTTAGTTATCATTATTCGGCTACTTTGTGGAAAGAAAATAAAGCGGGAAGGGTTCCTCAAAATAATGGTCAAATATTGGGCATTGCGCCCAATTATGCCAAGCAAACAAGTGCAAGTACTATCACTCGTTTGCCTGCTTATCAGCGCATTCGAAACAAATTAGATAGCTTGCCAAATGCTAGAGCAGAAGTAGGGATGTTATCGGAGCAGTTCAAGGGGTGTTTTGCTTTTGATAATCAGGCTTCTGAAAAAATATTTAAAGAAAGAGCCCGTCAATTTTCGGTGATTCATTTGGCAATGCACGGCTTGTTAGATAGTCGAGCGCCAATGTTGTCTAGCCTAGTTTTTACAGAAGATGGTGATTCTGTAGAAAATAATTTTTTGCAGGCCTATGAGATTTCTAAACTTAATTTGAATGCCGATTTGGTTGTTTTGTCTGCCTGTGAAACAGGCTATGGGAAGTTCGAAAAAGGAAATGGAATCGCTTCTTTAGCTCGCTCGTTTATGTATGCTGGAGCTTCGTCTTTGGTTGTTTCTCTTTGGCAAGTGAATGATTTTTCAACGGCAAAAATCATGCAGCTTTTTTACGAAAACTTAGCAAAAGGAATGGGGAAGGCAGAAGCCTTGCAAGTGGCAAAATTAGAATATATAAAACGATCCAAAGGGCTTTTTTCTCATCCTGCTTTTTGGTCGCCTTTTGTGCAAATAGGAACGAGTGCTCCAATTCATTTAGAGGTTAAATCTGAGCGTTCGTTTTTGTGGTGGGGAATGGGGGCTTTGGGAGTTCTTCTACTGCTTGCTTTTTGGAGAAAAAGAAGCTAAGAATTATGGTATTAAAAGTTTGTGTACAGGA
>CACVAQ010000127.1:0-5501 GCA_902727865.1 uncultured Aureispira sp.
TTCGGGTTCTATGAAAAACATAAAAAAGCATCTTGCATTAGTTTGATTATCAGTCTTTTAGTATTTCAATTAACAGGAGTGCATACTGCTGATAATCAAACTAATACGATTTAGCTACGCTGAGCCTTCGGGTTTTCAACGGAGTAATGTTCAAGCCAAAAAGGCTGTTTTTTTATAAAAACCTTTGGTGGCAGGGCTTCTACGTTTTCTTAACCAGTTTCTAAGAACAATAAGAATGAATGTAAAATATTTTATAAAAGTACTATTGGCAATTCCTTTTCTGCCGATTATCTATTTTCAAGCGAAGGCAATTAAAGCTAAATTCCCTGTACTGCCAGAAGCGGAAGGGAGCAAAGGTTTGGCTCCGAGCGTACACAATAAACGATTGAGAGTTTTGGCAATTGGAGAAAGTTCGATTGCAGGAGTTGGGGTAAAGACCCATGAAGAAGGATTTACAGGAACGTTGGCTAGAGAGTTAGCTGATTTTTTCAACATTAATGTAGAGTGGAAAGTCTATGCCAAGCGAGGATTTACGGCCAAAAAAGTAGAAGAAATGCTAGTGCCTCAAATTACAGAAAAGGCTTTTGATTTGGTGGTTATTGGGGTAGGAGGAAACGATACGTTTCAGTTAAACAATCCTACTAGATGGAAAAAAGATGTTCAACGACTCATCAAATCCTTGAAAGAAAAGTTCAATGATACACCGATTGTTTTTATCAACATGCCTCCAATCAAAGAGCTGCCTGCTTTTACCAAAACAATCAAACTGGTTTTGGGAAACTTGGAAAAAGTGTTGAGCGAAGAATTAGACAAATTGGTTCGATTACATGAGGACACGTATTATTATTCCAATAGAATTACGATGAGCGATTGGAGAGAACGTTTTAATGTTCCTTCAGAAAGTGCGATCTTTTTTAGCGATGGCGTACATCCTTCTAAGTTAGCCTATCAAGTTTGGGCTAGAGATGTCGCAGGCTTTATTCGAACACATCCACAGTTATGTGCTGCTTTAAATTGGGTGGAGGAATAAGGACGACTCAATTCTAAGGAATCGTTTCGGGGAAAATTATTTCAAACCCTCAATTTTTTGTTATACGGGACGCATGATTCCGACGAAAGTCGTATTCGTTTATGATAAGAAAAAAAATCAACAGAGTATTAAAAGAATATAGAAAGATGGATAAGAATATGTCTTTAGGCGCCAACAAGACCGTTTCCATTGATTCCCTGTTGTTATGGCTGTGTCTGCTTGTAGGGATTGTCTTACGGGTTGGAAATCCAATGGATTTGTCTTTTATTAATGACGAGTTAAGTACTTGGTCTAAAGTGAATTATGATTCTGTTGCTGCGGTGATTGAAAACATCAAACAGGTCGATTCACATCCTGTAGGAATGTATGTTTTTGTCTACTATTGGACCTTGATTTTTGGAACCTCAGAATGGGCCATCAAGCTCCCTTTTCTTTTGATGTCCATTGCCTCTTTGGGCTTGGTGTATCGTTTGGGCAGCCTTTGGTTCTCTCGAACCGTTGGCATATTGGTCGTGGCTTATTTTGCTACCTTACAATTTCCAATTTGGTGGAGTCACATTGCTCGGCAGTATCAAAGTGGTTTGTTTTGCACCTTGGGCATGAGCTATTGTTGGACCCAATTATTATTAGAAAAACGAACCGAAAAACGCTATTGGATTGGCTTCGTTTTGATGGGAGCAGCTTCTATGTACAACCATTATTTTAGCCTTATTTTTGTAGGTATACTAGGCTTGTGGGGTTTTGCTTGGGTGCGCAAAGAAATTTTACTAAAATACATTGCGGCTGGAGTGAGCATGCTGTTGTTGTTTTTGCCCCATCTAAGCATTACCATCTATCAGTTACAAAATGCAGATGGTCATTTGTGGTACAATATACCGACGCCTAGTTTTTTTAGTAAGCACATTCAATATATTTTTCATTATTCGAACTACTGTTTGGCTCTAGCGCTGTTGTTGTTGTTGGGCTCTATTTTAATCTACGGAAGGCATACTTTTAATCAAAACAAAAAAGCACGTTGGGGTAGTTTGTTTCTATTTATAACACCGATTCTATTTGGGTATCTCTACTCGGTGTATAAGTCGCCTATTTTGAGAGAATCACATTTATTATTCTCCTTACCCTATTTGCTCTTTTTTTGGTGCTCTTTTTTTCCTAAAGAGCTATCTTCAAGGACAAAAGCCGTATTAGTGGTACTCATTTTGTTTGTCAATACCCTGAGTTTAGTCCTGACAAGAAAACATTATGACACCGTACACACACATCCTTACGAGCATTTTGTTAAAGAAACAAAGGCTTTTTTAGCCACACACAAGGAGAAAGAGGTAAGCATTGTATTGGGGGAAAACCCAGCGTATTTACAATATTATAAAACGGCTTATGAAACCGATTTTAAGCATATTGAAAGTTTTAAACCAAGTATTTCTTTTTTAGAGCTTCGGGAGATTTTAGAGAATAGTGTAACTTTGTACTTAATTGTAGGATCAATCCCAGAGGCACACCTTCAGATGGCAATGGAATATTACCCTTATTTGTACAAAAAAAGCTATGGGATTAATTATGAATATTATATTCTAAGCAAAGAAAAACAGCCAGATAAAAATCCTTGGGAATTTGATTACAAGGCTCTAATGGATTTTGAAAAACTGCTGCAAGAAGGTTGGACTATAGATCGTTCTAAGACAAGGAAGGAGGCTAATACAGCGGACTTTTATTATCAACAAGATGGAGAATGGGGCCCCGTATTTGAAATGGAACTCCATAAAATGACGCCCAGAAAGAATGAATTTTTGGATGTTGCGGTAGATGTTCGAATCGTAGATTCTTTGTTGGCAGCGCCTAAGGGTACTCTGACCGTCGAGCTGAGAAACGAGCAAGATTCTTTAGTACTTTGGAGGGGCGTAGATGCGGTACTGCAAACGACTCCAAGATTGGGCTGGCAACGGCTTTATTTATCGCTGCGTTTTGCCCATGAGCCTATTTATGATAATGTTAAAAAACTAAAAATAAAAGCTTTTTATTGGAACCGAGAAAAACAAGCGACGCACTTAGACCGTTTCAGTATTAGAACTCGAAAAGGGAATGCCTTGCTTTATAAGGACACCAATCCATTTGAATTTGAATAAACAATAGAAGTTTAAACGGATTAAATTTCTACTAAAAAATAAACAATGTCAGTAATTGTATCTAATCTAACGAAGATTTACGGAACCCAAAAAGCCGTTAATAATATTAGTTTTGAAGCAAAAAAGGGAGAAATTTTAGGTTTTTTGGGACCTAATGGTGCTGGAAAAACGACCACCATGAAAATGATTACTTGTTTTATCCCTCAGTCGGAAGGTAAAATTAGTGTTTGTGGTTATGATGTGGAAGAAAACCCTATGGAAGTGCGTCGTCGAATTGGCTATTTGCCAGAGCACAACCCTTTGTATTTAGATATGTATGTGAAAGAATATCTGTTGTTTGTTGCGGGCTTGCACAAGGTCAAAAATAAAATAGCAGCCGTCACAGAAATGATTGAACGCACTGGATTGGGGATTGAACAACACAAATTAGTCGGTTCTTTGTCTAAGGGCTATCGCCAAAGAGTGGGCTTGGCGCAAGCGATGTTACACGATCCTGATGTCTTGATTTTGGATGAGCCAACGTCTGGTTTAGATCCCAATCAATTGATCGAAATTCGAAAACTAATTCGAGAACTAGGACAAGAAAAAACGGTCATTTTCTCCTCTCACATTATGCAAGAAGTACAGGCGCTTTGTGATCGAGTCATTATTATTAATCAAGGGAATATGGTGGCAAATGATACCATTGCGGTCTTACAGAATAACGTGTCTAAAGAACAGCAAGTGACGGTTACTTTCCTGAAAAACGTAAATGAACACCAATTGAGAGCCTGTGCGCCCATTCGCACGTTGAAAAAACTAGGAGACAACAACTACTTGATTACAACATTAAGTGAGAAAGATATTAGACCTGCAATTTTTCATTTTGCCGTCCAAGAAGGGAACGTGTTGCTAGAAATGCATCAAAAAATTTCTACCATAGAGGATGTATTCCAAGAAGTAACGAATTATTCGGAGGCTTAATTTTTATGCTTCTTTGACAACTGTTGCCAGAGTGGACGCTTTTCTTTTTTATAAGAATAGACGGACTTAAAACTAAAAGAGTAAAGCCTTAAGTCGTGTTGTATGGGCGGGCAAAAATTACTTCGTGAGAACAATTGTCGAACAACCTTTTTTTTTAATTTGCTGATTTATAGGACCAACAAACGATAAAATTGTAATGATAAAATATGTGGTAGGCTTCATGATTTGCCTGTTTTTTTTAGGAAGTTGTGGAGGAATAGGACTTGGAGGAGAAGATACAAATGAGCAACCTTTGGCACAGGCTGGGGGGAACTATTTATACCCTTCTACGATAATAGGCATTGGGACTGGAATGACAGAGAAAGATAGTCTATACCAGTTAAAAGTGTATACAGAGCAGTGGATTCGAGATCAATTAATGTTGAATGTTGCGAATAAAAATGTAACGATAACCGCACAAATTGAGCGAATGGTCAAAGATTATGAAGCGACATTGATTATGAACGAATATGAAGAGGCCTTGATTAATCAGCGCTTGAATACAGAAGTCACGCCACAAGAGCTGGCCAGTTATTATAGTAGTAATAAAGAGCAATATCAAGCAGGAGTTAGCTGGATACGCTGCCATTTTGTAAAAGTAAAACGAGGAACAGCAGAGCTCCAACAGTTGAAAAAATGGTTTAAATCAGATGCTGGGGTAGATTTTGAACGAGTAAAATTGTTTTGTGCCGAACATAAAACGGTACATATCTTGAACGAAGATTTGTGGGTCGAATACGACAAAGTCGTTAAAGAATTGCCTAAAGATGCGATTACCAGTCGACATAGAGAAAAACAATCGATCTTGGATCGAATGGATGAAACGCATCAATATTTGTTGCAAATATTTGAATACAGAGACAAAGAAGATGCGGCTCCATTGCCACAGGTTCAAGATGAAATCAAGCGCATTCTGTTGCACCAGCGTCGCAACAAAATTTTGCAAGACCTTCGTAAAGAAGTGTACGAAAAGGCTAAAAAAGAAGGTGCTTTTGAAATTTATTAAATACTATTTAGCACCTACTATCAGCCCTGAATCCTTATAAAAACACAAGAATAAGTACTCTTGTCGTACATTTAATTTAAAAAATTGAAAATTATAGGTAGGTTATCCAAAGATAAAACTTTACTTTTGTGTCCGAATTAGCGTTTAAGAAATAGGAACATCTTTTTCTTGGACAGATGTTTAAATATAATACTTCGTGGGATTAGCTTCGCTGCTTCTCCGAGGTTTTAGTTTTTTTACCAAAAAACATAAAAACCATTTCATATTAGTTTGATTATCAATGATTTAACTAAATTAATAATTCAAACCTATCTTATTGATAATCAAACTAATATAATTT
>CACVAQ010000127.1:5601-7371 GCA_902727865.1 uncultured Aureispira sp.
TTCTCCACGAAGTAATGTAAATATAATACTTCGAGTGATTTACGATAATACTTAGTCCTGTTGAACACTTCGGTGTCTAAACACGAAAGCCCTTCGAGGCTCAAAAAACACAGAGTGCAGCGTAGTTAAGTACTGTCACGAAGTATTGTGAAGAAACACATTTTAATTTAATTGTCAATTTATTTTTTGAAAACACCCTTTTGGATGCTTGAAATAAGATGATATTAATAACAGTCGTTCGTTCTTCTTTTAAAAAGAGAACAAATTACTAAATCAGTATAAACAGAATAATGAAGAAAATTTGGATATCAGTGCTACTCTGGGCTTTATGTACCGTATTGGTCTTGGCACAGCGTCAACAAGTAGATAAAGTAATTGGTGTAGTTGGGAACTATATTATTTTGCAATCAGATGTGGAAGCACAACTTAAGTTATTGGAAGGCCAAAGTCAAGGCGCCCCTTTACCAGATGATGCTCGTTGGTTGGTTTTTGATCAATTATTAGCCAATGCACTAATGTTGGCAGAAGCAGAACAAGATAGTGTCGTTGTTGGAGACATCGAGGTTCAGGCACAATTGGATACTCGTGTCAATCAAATTTTGGCTTACATGAACAACGACCCTAAGAAGTTTAAAGAGTTTTACAATATGTCGCCTATGGAAATGAAGGACTTCATGCGGGATCAAATGCGAGATCAATTGGTACAGCAAAGAATGCAACAACAAATCATGTCGTCGATAACCATTACTCCAAAAGAAGTAAAGACTTTTTTCAACGACATTCCTAAAGATAGTTTGCCTTACTTTAATTCAGAAGTAGAGCTAGCAGAGATTGTTGTTAAACCAAAGATCAATCCTATTGAGGATGCTAAAGCTCGTAGAATGGCTCGTAACTTAGTGTTACAAATGGTTGAAGACAGCGTTGATTTTGCAATATTGGCTAGGAAATATTCTGACGATCGTGCTTCGGCAGCTTTAGGAGGTGATTTAGGGGTGCAACCTCGTGGAACGCTGGTACCTGAGTTTGAAGCGGCTGCGTATCAATTAAAGCCAAATGAAATTTCTGAAGTGGTTAAATCTGAATTTGGCTATCATATTATTCAGTTGATTAATCGATTGGGAAATACAATTAATACTAGACATATTTTGATTCGCCCAGATATTACCACAGAGGATAGAGAAGCTGCGTATCAATATCTAGATAGTATTCGAAACCTAATTTTGAACGATAGTATTTCTTTTCCACAAGGAATTGCTAACTATTCAGAAGAAGATTTTAGTAAAACTAGAGCGGGACGAATTATGAACCCAATGTCTGGAGAACCTTATTTTGAGTTGGGTGACTTGGAACCTTCTGTTTACTTTGCTATTGATGGATTGAATCAAGGCGATATTACGAAAGTAATTGAGTATGAAACGAGAACGGGAGACAAACAATTTAGAATTGTTAAATTGTTGACGAGAACAGCGCCACATGCAGCCAATCTAACCGATGATTATTCTAAGATTAGAACCGCTGCTTTGGAATCTAAAAAAGGGCGTTATATTATAGATTGGATAGATAGTAAAATAGCAGATAATTACATTGAAATTAAAATAGAAAACCTAGGAGCAGAAATTACAGAAGCTAGAGCTTGTGGTGCTTTGAAAAAATGGTTTGATGCAAATAATGTTCGTCCTTAATGGAGTCCATTGATCCGTACAAATGGTCGTGCAAAAGCTGTGTGTGTAAAAACATACAGCTTTTGTTTTATATCGACTTACGGTTCCT
>CACVAQ010000128.1 GCA_902727865.1 uncultured Aureispira sp.
AAAAAAATACGATGTTATTATTTGTCCTTAGGCAAGGCCTCTAAATTTTGGATTGCCGTGGCAAGTTTGTCTTTTAGGCGCGTCACTTTTTTATTTAAACGCTCTTTTTCCTTTTCATCAGTAGTCGTACTAAGTTCTTTACTTAATTTTGTAATTTTTAATTTATAGTTCCGACGTTGATTCGTGTAACGCTCTTTTTTATTTCTTTTGCGGTTACTTTTAGCTTCGTCAATTAAGTCTTGCAAGGTATCAAATTCTTTTCGGTAAGAAATACCAATTCCAGTACGAGTACTCTGCCCGAGGATAGTCGATTCAGTACGGTTGTAGGCTTTTATTCTCAATTGCCCATCTTTGGTAATAATATATTCAACTTTAAAGTTACCACCAACATAGTTATTACTAGCCGCCAAATTATCCAATACTTGATCATCGCCAGCAATGTCAATATTGGTACCTGCATAAACGGTCAGTCGGTCGTCCAAAAATTTAATATTACTTCCTAGTTGTACATTCGAAGTGGTTGAGTGGACGTTTTGACTTTCACTGTCTCGAATATTAAAATTAAAATCAAATTCTAAGCTAGAGATAAAATCCACATCTTTAATTACACCTTCCAGCAAGTCGTTTACATACAAGGACAATTGCTGAGAAACCAACTCACTTAGTGTACTAATTCCAGTATTAATACCAGAAGAAACAACGTCAACATCCCCACTTTCTAAAGGCAAAAACTGTTGAAGGGCAACAATTCCAAAAACTTGACGATTTAATTTATTTTTATCAGCATTAATATCTGCGAGTGCTAAACGGACAGGGGTTTGTAAAGCAGGGGCTACATTTTCGACTTGAATTTCAAAGGCAACTTCTGGCGAAAAAAGCTCTCCTTTTAAGCCCATCAATAAATTAACTTGCGAGGGCTTGTTGGCGAGACTAGACAAGTTCGGGTTGATGGAGATGGATTCTTTCACTAAGTTGGTTAGGCCTAAGTTTTTTTCATAAACCGCTTCTATATCTAATTTTGCTTTAAAAGGATCTCCATCATTATCTCCCCAAGTAATCGTTCCTCCTTTTTTGACATCAAAAGGCTTGTTGATTAAGTTTTTATACGTAAATAAATAATCTCCTTCTTCAATAAGATATTGACCAAAAATCTTTAATTCCCCTGTCGGACTGTAACTAACCCGCATGTCGTCACTACTACCACGCCCTTGAATCACATCGCCTGCTTTTTCATCAATAATCAACCGAGCAAGCGCACCAGGTTTTATATCTGCAATAATTTCAATGTCTAATCCAGTAAGTATTTGGTCTTTGATACTTTTTTTGCTAGTAGAATCTTTTTTTGCATTGACATCTATGAAACTAATGTAGTTTGTTTCGGTCACCTCCATCGGTCCCCCAATAGGCAAGTTGAAGATGCTATTGTCTTCTGTTGCAAGGTCTAGTTTTAGTTTTAATCGTTCAAATGGACCTGTAAACTCGACGGTACCAGAGGCATAGATTTTTCCATAGAACGTGCTATTGTCTTCTATCGTGGTATTCATCGCCAAATTATTGTCCAAAATGGCAGAAACATCTAACCCAAAGTTTTTAAGGTGATTGTGGGTAACACTTCCATCAAGATAGGCAACTTGAGAAGGTTCGCCTTCTACAATCACAGGAACACCACCCGATTTGTATGCATTGGTCTTTCTATAGTACTGAATTTTAGGATCAATATGAAAGCCTTTATTGTCCATTTTTATTTTGGCATCAGATAGGATATACTTTGTTTGTAAGAAGTTGATTTTTGTTTTTACTCCTGTCATGAGACCATCGCCTTCTATATTTAAGACCGTTTTCTTTCCTTGAATATTCCCAAAAATTCTAGCTTCCGCCACCGCATTTCCTTCGGTTTCAGAGATTTGTTCTTTTAGAAAATATTCTAATATTTTGGCCTTAGCACCATCTGCTTTAATAGTAATGTCTAATAAATTCTGTAAATCGGGGTCTGTGCTTGCAAAAGCAGGAATAAAGGTAGCCCTTACATCTAGACCATCTACAAAATCACTATGATGCGTGAAATGGCCTTTGAAGGTAGACTTCAAACTATCGGCAGAGGCTACTAATCTAGAATTACTACCCCAATAATCGTCGTTAATAATCAAGGTATCAATCAGTACATTCGCTTGAAGACCTTTCTGGTTAAAGACATTTTGCATAGAAGCTGTCCCAGAAAAAACACCATCAATTTCAATTTTAGGCAAAGGTTCCATCATGCCATAAAGCCAACCCAAGTTGATGTTTTGGAAATTAACAAGCGCCCCTTTGTTCTTATTAAGACTACTTAGTTCGACTAATTTATCCCCACTTGTAAGTTTAACATTTTTAACATCTAGGACTTTATCCCCAATTTTAATATGATTATCATCATTGATCGTCCATTTTTGATCCAAAATATATAGACGAGAGGTATCTAGTTTTAAGACGATTAAATTTTCTTTCAGCTCTAACTGTCCATTAATGGACAATTCTTGTGCAATTTTACCAACCGCATCTGCATTCACATGAAACCGTACCGAATCGCCAATAGCGTCCAAAGAAAGATTGATGTTGGGAATAAATGATTTTCCATCCAGCTTCAAGGTATCCACAGAGACCAAAACATCGAAGGTAGAACCCAAGGCCTTTCCTTTGGTAAGTTTTATATTATTAACTTCGACCTGCCCGACATGCACTTTACCCACTTTTCCATCCAACATAAGCGAACCAGCGGAACCATCATAATCCCCTTTTATAAAAATACCTTCTAAAGATTTAAAATTTTTGTCAATAAGCTGCGTAATATTTTTTGTTGTCTTAGGAATGCTAACAATAATATTAAAATCTTGATGCGGAGGGGCACTGTCGGTCTTTGTACTGTTTATATCAACAAGAGGATCGAAGGGACGTACATTTTCTATACTATCAATTACTTCTTGTTGTAGCACTTGTTTTTGATACAACTCTTTATAAAGATTCGGATGATTGACTTTTATAAAGCGCTCAATAGACTTCACTAAATTGACCACATCATACTCTCCAAAGACATCAATATCAACAATATCCGATTTTAGATTGATCGTACGAGTACTGTGAACAACCACCGTCGTATCTCCATCAACAATCGAATAGAGTGGCTTTCCAAAAACCTTATCCGCCTTGATACTGATTAAATCTAATTCAGAATAAATAGCTCCTCTATGGCCATTAATACCTCGAATAAATAAATTACCTATAAAATTATCAATATTAGTTCCCTTTGCATTAATATCAAAGGTATCTAAATGCAGTCCAATAGACTCTTCAGAAATATTCAATTTTTGGAAATCAATGTTCTTAACATTTCCTAGAATATCGACACTAGGCAATTCTTCACTTAAATCAACAATACCACGAACAAAAACATACATATTGCTGTCCTTTGACATGATATCCCCGTCAAATTTCTTTTGTTTGAAAAAGCCATCAATCGCAATATCTTCATATTGATAATTTTTAAACGTAAAACTATCAATTTTGGCATTTTTAAGCTCTGCATCTAAGGTTTCTAGCGTAAGCCCTATTCCTTCGACCTCTGTTTGTAGGGTGATTCTACCAACATCCCTGTTGCCAATAAATGTCCCAATATCAAAATTATTAAATTTAAAACCACCATTATAAGCAGCTTGTGATTTTCCTTTTCGCAAATTGAGCTGTAAATCTGAATTGATGCGCCCTAGCCTGGTATCTAATTGCCCATACGCAACAAAATCTTGGAAGAAACCAGTGTAAGAACCTTCAAAGTTCATTTGACCTAGTGTTGCTAGGTTTTTGGGGAGGTTAACAAAAGAGACAATTTTTTTTAAATCTTCATAATCCGTAGAAACTTTTTTAAGTTTCAGGTCCATGAAAGCCGCCCCAGGAATGGTGACATCGTTCATAGAAATATTTCCTACAATTCTAGAGTTGTGTACCTTAATGTCCAAATTTTTGGCTCGGAAGTTATTAACTGTTCCTTTGAATTTACCTTTTACCTCAATCGGACTATCCAAATTGGTTGCAATAAAAACATTTTCTTTGATTTGAGGAGCGAAAGCGGCGATGTCTCTAAACGTAATACTCGTCGTGCTATCAAAAGTTCCTGTAATTTTTACTTTGTCTGAAAATTGGTAAAAATCCTTATATTCACTGTACTCAAATTTGAGGGCATGACTAATGGTACTCGAATTTGTCACTAATTTAAAATTACTAAGCGCAACGGTTTGGGGGCTGATAATAGCGTCCCCCGAAAGTTCTTTGAGTTCAAAACCGCCATGATTGAGCCCATGTATCTTGTTGACGTGCCCTGTAAAGACCTCATGTTGTAATCGGAAAGTGTCTACGTCTAGATTAATATTATTAAAATTGAGGTTGGCAAAGTCCAACATACGAGCCGTGTCTTTGCGCATCCCTGTTCGTTCATTGATTAGGCGAAAATTAACATGACTAAGCTTAAATTTTTCGCAACCAACATCCCAATCGGCAATGGTCGAATCTACAGGAACTTCCCAAAAAGAAGAATCTATATTCGGAATCGTCACCTTGTCAAAGAGGCGCACCGTAATATTCGCATTCGATAAATGGGCAATATCTCCCCATACTTTTTTACCAATCATGTCAACGCCTTCCGTGTCGTGCCCCAATACATAACCTGTATCACAGGTGACTAAGGCCGCCGTACCAATGGCTGTGTCGGCTAAATGAATTCTAGCGTTGACTAACTCCGCTCCTCCAAAATAGAGCTTGAATTTTTCTGGACGAGGTTCTTTGACTTCGCCCGCTTCAAAAAAGTTGATGAGGAAGTGAATGTTAAAATACTCCTCTTCGGGATGTCGTTGTACTTTAAAGACCGCATCGCTAACCACAATATTACCAATCCGAACTTCTTTGTTAAACATAGCAAATAGGTCGTACCGTTGCGCTTCTGCACAACTTGCATAAATCAAGGTATCTTGATAATGATCGGCAATAAGGACTCCGTGGAATTTAAAATTGGAAAAAGGAGTGATTTCTAAACGTTCAATTTTAACATTGGTGTCCCAGGCTTTGGACAAGGCACTAGCCACGCCATTTCCTAATTGAATTTGAACCCAGGGAATCCACAACAAAATATAAACGATTACTAAAAGCGCAAAGACTGTTTTTAAAGAACCCGTAAGAAAACTCCAGAGACGACCAAGTACCCGTCTGCTCAAGCCTTTTTTTTGCTTTGCTTTTACGGGGGGGGCTTTTGGATTGCTATGTTCTGGTTGCTGCTTAATCTTATCTGTCTTTTTGAAGAATTATTATTATCTTTGCAAACCTATTTTAAACGATGCCTTAGCGTAATTTTCTAAGGTCGATTATTTTGTGATAAACCATTATTGTGCTAGAGGCTGTTTCCTTTTTTTTTTAACATAAAGGTAACTACGTTTCTAAACAATTTTAGTGAAAAACAGTTTAGAAAACAAAGGTACAAAGATATTAAATTTAACTTTAAGAAGTGAAAAAGAGCTTGATAATAGATGCAATCTTGCCTATAATTTTTTTATGGAAATAGTAGAGCCTAAGTACAGGAGTCGTCCAAAGCCTTGTTCTTTGTCTAGTATGACAATATGTATTTAAAAATTTGACCCTATATGATAACAATTCTAGCCATAGAATCATCTTGTGATGATACGTCTGCCGCTATATTAAGAGACGGAAAAATTTTATCTAATTGTGTTGCGAGCCAAAGTGTACACAAAGAATACGGTGGTGTAGTGCCAGAAGTAGCCTCTAGAGCACACCAAGCGAATATTGTTCCTGTGGTAGAAATGGCTTTTCGAAAAGCAGGAGTAGATAAAAAAGAGTTGACGGCGATTGCATTTACACGAGGTCCTGGATTGATGGGGTCTTTATTGGTTGGCGTTTCTTTTGCGAAAGGTTTGGCCTTGAGTTTGGATATTCCTATGATAGAAGTCAATCACATTCAAGCACACATTTTGGCCCATTTTATTGATACACCGCAGCCTAAATTTCCTTTTTTGTGCTTAACCGTATCTGGAGGGCATACTCAAATTGTTTTGGTCGAGGATCATTTGTCGATGAAAATACTGGGAACGACCATTGATGATGCGGCAGGAGAGGCCTTTGATAAAACAGGTAAATTACTGGGTTTGGATTATCCAGCAGGACCAATTATTGATGCGATGGCAAAAAAAGGAACGCCTGTATTTGAATTTACAGAACCTAAGATTGCAAACTTAGATTTTAGCTTTAGTGGGTTAAAAACAAATATCTTGCGGTTTTTACAAAAAAATATGCGTCAAAACCCTAATTTTATTACAGAAAACTTAGCCGATATTTGTGCTTCTGTGCAAGCTCGAATTGTTTCTATTTTATTAAATAAATTAAAACAAGCTGCTAAAGAAACAGGCGTTCATCAAATTGCAATCGCTGGAGGTGTCTCTGCAAATTCTGGTTTGAGACTAGAATTGGAACAAGTGGGAACTGAAAAAGGATGGGAGGTGTTTATACCTAAGTTTGAATATTGTACGGATAACGCAGCCATGATTGCTATGACGGCTTATTATAAATATCAAAATAAAGAGTTTGTAGGGCAAAACATCAGTCCATTGGCTCGTTATGAGTTTTAATAACTGTTGCTAAGGAACAGTTTTAACTAGAAATAAAACGAAATTATGAATTATATTATCTATGATTTGGAAGCGACCTGTTGGGAAACAGAGATGGAAACCAGAGGAAAAAAAAGAGAGATTATAGAAATAGGTGCCTTGTTGCTGGATAAAGAGGGAACGGTTCAAAGTCGGTTTGAAAGTTTTGTGCAACCGATTGTACATCCAATGTTGTCTGATTTTTGCCAGAACTTGACCACAATTTCTCAAGTGGATGTGAATCAGGCGGATAAATTTCCTGAGGTGATTCAAGATTTTCAAGACTGGATTGGACTAAACAACGACGAAGAATACTTGTTGTGCTCTTGGGGCTTTTTTGATAAAAGCGCTTTGGTCAAAGATTGTAAATTGCATAATATAGATGGGCAATGGGCAAAAAAACACATTAGCTTAAAAGACCAATATCCTAGAATTAAAAATACAGGACGAGCAGTCGGTATGAACAAAGCCTTGGAAATCGAAGGGTTTGAATTTGAAGGCACCATGCACCGGGGCATTGACGATGCCGTAAATTTGACGAAAATATTTTGTAAGTTTTTGAATCTTTGGCGTTATTAAAGATCGTTCTTTGACAAATCGTGTGGTAATAGTTTAAACCACTTTTTTTATTAGACAGTATGCCTCGTA
>CACVAQ010000129.1 GCA_902727865.1 uncultured Aureispira sp.
CGAACGAGCAAGCTTGCGCTAGGCGCAAAGGTCTGGCACGGGCTACACGCTCGATTCTTTAGTAAAATTTGAGGCAAAAAGATTATTCAAATGTTCATCTTATTTTTTTACTGTTCCTAAACGACTTATATTTTGTTCAAGGCAGAAGATTTGAGTATTTTATTCAACTTGATTCCAAAATTTTCAATCGGATTATTACTTAAAGGTGCCGCAGCAGTTTCCATTGGATTGCCAACTTTTTGTATTTTTAAGCAGTTTTTTGACACTGCTGCAATTCGAGGTTTTAACTGATTAAGGCTTACAATCAATTGATCGAGGTTGGTGACAGCATCATTTAATTCAGTGTTTTCTTCGATCAGTTTTTTGGGAAGCAGGCTTTTAAAGGCCTTAACCGTTTGTTTGATCGCAGAAATGTCAATTTCTTCAAAGGTAACAAGTGCCTTTTTGCTGTATTGAATAAGATCATTGGTGATAATCGTATCGCTAATTTTTTTGACTTGCGGCTCTAGCGTTTCTACAAGCGTATTTAACTCTTTTTGGCTAGCTGAGACCGTTGAAACATGGCTTTTAGCTTCTTTTATATAAGCAGGTAATTCAGCAGTATCATAATCGGAAAGGCCTGGGCTGATTTCGTCCGTAGAATCATCTGTAGCCGCATTTTCTGAGGCAGATGAACTAAGCTCCAACTTATCGACAACTTCTATTGAAGCAAAAGGCTTTAGTAGCTCTTTGTGAACGGTTTTTATGGTATCTACTTTCCCTCCTTTGCCTTGTTGTATTTCTATTTTTAATACTTTGCTCTTTTTATCAAAAGAACAAATTCCAGTAGCAAATTCTTTAGACGTTTTTTCAAGTTTAAACCATTTCGTCCAATCGTTAGAAACGCCTTCTGTACTTAGATACATAATTGGTCGTTTTCCATCTGGATAGTCATAATTAGCATGATAAAAAAAGACAAGCGGTGCTTCCTGATCGTTGGGTTCTAAGTTCGTTAAGAATTTTTTTAAAGCTTTTTTTATTTTATCAAAGCCTTTTTTCTTTGCAATGGTAGGCGTTTTGAATTCCTTTTTCATGATATGTTATATTTTATTATTTGTAATGACGATACTTCCTAGAACACTTGCTCTGGCAGTATGGTAAGAATGAATGGAGCAAAAATAAGCATTGAATCTATTCTAGGCTCTAACCCCAAAATCGCCATACAAAGTTTTAATTTCTTCTAATTCTTGTGCGGATAAAGGATGTCCAGCAGTGACCTTATCCCAGTCGCTCTGGCGACCAAAATGCTCGGTCCAGTATTGTTTCAAATACGTATCGCCAACAAATTGGACGTCCCATTCTCCAGTACCCATCGTAAATAAATCGTTAGGGAATGCAACTGGTTTTTTTCTAAAGGGCAATTCAAAAACAGCAGGAGCAACTCTTTCAGCTCTAAAGAAGTTATATTTATCTGTTTCTAAGGTCGCCTCGGCATCAACGCCCATTGTCTGAAATAAGACTTTAAGTGGGGCAGTTAATCCTATCGTAAGGGCTAAATGTCCAGAGAGTCTAAAGCATAAGCCCGCTTTTGCACCAATACTAAATGCGGCTAAATTTTCTGCTTCTGTCTTTTTAATCGCAACAGCTGCCTTGGCAGAGGTTTCAGCAGTCGCTTCTAGTACAAAACGCCCAGAGGCTTTGATCAATTGAACAATGGTAACACCGACTCCAACAAAAGCATCTGCTTTGATACCTGCTTTGGCTTCCAGACTTCCAGAAACATAATTTTCTTCCGCATTACTCAAGAAATTATGCAAGGTTAATGCAGCTTTAAATTCTAAGCTTCCACCAAAGGACGCTCCAAATTCTACCACAAAATCAGCAACCCCACAAGAAAAAACAGGAATATCTATTTCAACTGAAAGTTTAGGGGTTTCTATTGCGTGTTCGATACTAGCTTCTTTTAAAGCGTTAATCTCTTTGTCTGGATCAGAATCGGGATCATATTTTATAAACTTCTCATAAACCCAACTAGTCAAACCATAGGTTTTTTTAAGCAAATTTAAAGACTCAGGAATTTTAGTGGCTGCAATATCTTTTAGCAAGGCATCTGCTTGGTCGGGGGCTAGTTCTTTGATTCTGTTTTGTAACTTTATCTGAACTCTTTCTAGGTCTTTGATTAGAATGGTTCGATTGGCTTCGTACTCTTGTACCTTCAACTCTGCTCTAAAGTCAAGGACAAATTTATTATTGTCAAGCTGCGCTCTTTTTTCATGACACCTGTGCCAATATTTTCCAGAGTCGGTGCTATACTGAATTGCCTTGTCTAAGATTAAGGTTAAGTTTCCAGTATGAATTGCTCTTGCGGCTCTGATTAAATCTCGGTGAGATTTAAACCAATTGGTTCTTGTTGCATCTTGAAACGCATCTAAGATGGCATCTCGTTCCGCTTTAGTTACTTCATAAAAGTTAATTTCCTGCATTTTTTTCAGAAAAACATCAATTCTATCTCTTGTATTTTTACAAGCATCTCTATCTTCTAAGTAGCCTTTCAATTGAATGATTCCCGCAATAATGTCCAATTTATCATCAATTAAATTCTTTTTCATTTTATCCCTAAAACTTCTATATAGGAACAACTTATTGGTGACGGCTGTGATCTTATTACTCAATGTATCGTCTAAGAAATTGCTTGCCTTGGCATGATACTCCGTAGATTTGAGTACTTTTCTTCTAGACTCTTTAAAAGCTTCGCAGATCGCATGAACGTCCGTTAAGGCTAAAGCGTCTGTTGCAATTTGGATCGCAGTCGTTAATTGGGCTAAAGATAGAGGCGCATTTGTCGTAAATACAGAGGCTTCGTCACGACAGGTTTGCATCGCAGCATCTGCTTCACCTAAGTATTGATTTAAATCGTCAAAAGTCATAAATTATATTTTTAGAACTGTGTAAATACAGTGTTCGTTATTGTAATAAGTGGTGCTAGGTACAGGACAACTCTTTTCGTGAGCGAAGCAACTGCGAGTCGCAGCAGAGCGGACGAACTAAATAGTTGCCTTGTACGCTGTAAATTGTTGGAAAACTAGAGTTTCTCTATCGAATTTTCAATCGATTCGATATAAGGTCGGTCTACTATTTTGGTCGTCAATCGCTGTTTTTGTTCTGGACTAATGTCGGTTGTTGCCAAAAAATATTTGGGCTGAACATCCACATCTGTAATTGGATAAGAGACCAACAAATTATCTTCGAACAAAGAAAGACGCATACTAGTTGTTTGCCCCCCTTTGGTGGGTTGTATTTCTAACAAAATAGAGTATTCAGACTCCAGTTCTACTTTATAATAAGCTTCTAATGGGGCTTCTTCTCCTTCAAAAAATAGAATCCCATTTTCTGTGATAATGAACATATCTTTAGCCGTCTGTGCCAAAACCTTTTTAATCAGGTTTGCTGGATAGGTTTTTATTTCTTCTTCAAGGCTTAAAAGAAACTTAGGCATATCGGGCAACCATAACTTATCAAAGGCTTTTGATAAAATAGGAGACTTTTTATTTCTAGGAATTTCGGATTGATAAATTGGGGCAAACTTTGCTAAGGTTTTTGTATAACTCTGTTCTAAAACTTGAGGATAATTTTTAAGTAAAAACTCATTGGCTTTTTGATGCCCTAAGACTTCTGCTTTCATCAACATTTTGACAGAAGAAGCTTTGTCTTTTTGTTTATTATAAATTCTACCTAAATTATAATATGCAGTGGAATCATTTGGAAATAGACTTAAGATGGCCATGAAATCTTTAATGGCATTGTCAAATTTTTCAAACTTAAAGAGTAGCTTTCCTCTGAATGTCAACAAGGATTTGTTTGGACGACCTAATAACTGCATGGCTTTCGTAATATCCGCTAAAGCGCCTTTATACTCTTTTAGATGTTGTTTAACTTTTGCTCTATTTTGATAATAAAACCAATTTTCTTGAATGGCGATAAGTGCATCTAAATCGACCAAAGCTCCCTTCCAATTTTCTGCATCAATTCGAACATCTGAACGCCCAAGCAGTATATTTATTTTTTGGTCTTCTGTCGGTTCCGATTGAAGTGCTTTGTTATACAATGTTTCTATTCGAGCACTAAATTTATAGCTGTCCAAGTACAGAATAAGGTCCAAGGTGTAACTAACTTGATTGGGAACATTAGCATGCAACGTTTCTGTACAAGCAAGGACATCTTCTTTGCCAGCAGTACCCAAAGAGCTGTAGATTTTTCTTTTGGCTAGGAAAACCATTTCTTGAAAATCTTCTAATTCGTACGTATCAATTAGAGCTAAGGCTTCCGTGGTCGCTTTATCCGCAAGCAAAGAGGAAACCGCTTTGTAAATAATCAAGGCATATTCATCCAAGGTAATTTTATCCTTCGCCCCCATTTCTAAAGCACGCTTATACTTTTCTGCTGCGGCGCTAAATTGTTGGCTAGCGTAGTGCATATCTGCCATACAGATCACCGCCAAAACTTCCTTGGAATCTAAACTTAGGATTTGTTCATAGTATTCTTGCGCTTCGATGTATTGTTTCATACTTGCCTTCAAAGAACCTAATAGGTACAAGGGATGGAGGTTCGTTTTATCTAAAAAGTGTGCTTTTAGAAAATAATAGTCTGCATCGGTGAATGCATTGGTCGCTACGAAGGCTTTACCAACAAGGAGATACAAATCAATTTCGTTTGGAAATTCATCTAAGAACTCTTCTCCCCGCTCTTTTATTTCTTCGAATTTTTTCTCTTTAAAAAGAGCATTTAATTGATTTAAAATTTCCTGAATAGTCATAGATGAAAATTAGAAGGTGAATAAAAGGGCGATTGGTCTTAATAGGAGCAATTTTTTTTAAAAATTAAGCATTAATAAAAATAGGCTAAAAAAAGGAGAAAAACAAGTCTATTTTAAAAAAATAGAGCTATCGCAACCAATTTAAGAGAGAGAGCATCTAGAACATTATTATAATGAATGTATAAACTATAAAAAAAATCCCTCTCATCATTTAGACAAGAGGGATTTTTATATAAAGCGGTATAAAAGCCATTTATTAGCTTTTAACAACACTCATTTTTAAATGAATACCATCAATTAACTCGACTTCATCACCCGTTGGTAAATTATCGACTAGATTTAATTCAGTAGCCAATACTTCCGCACAAATATAATCTTTGAATTGTGCCAAGGCGTCGTTTAATGCCGAGTGATTTTCCAAGGTTAAGAGAATGCGATCCGTGACCTCAAAATCTTTATCTTTACGCAAGTTTTGGATGCGGTTGACCAATTCACGCGCCATGCCTTCTGCTTCCAATTCAGGGGTTAGTTTTACATCTAAAGCAACCGTTATTTCAGCATCGCTGGCAACCATCCATCCTTCAATATCTTCCGACGTGATGCTCACATCTTCCATCGTTAAATCAAAAGCTTCGCCCCCCAAATCTAAGGTATAAACGCCCGCTTTTTCCAACTGTGCAATATCTACTTGTGTAAACGCATCAATAGCTGCTTTACCCGCTTTCATATTCTTACCTAAGCGTTTGCCCAAGGTTTTAAAGTTAGGCTTGATCCCTTTTTTGATAATACCAGAAGCATCCGAAACATATTCAAACGCTTTGACATTCAATTCTGAAAGAATCAAATCCTCTACCGCTTCTACCTGCGTTTGGAAAGCCTTGTCCAAGACAGGCAATAAGATTTTTTGCAAAGGCTGACGCACTCGTATGGCTTCTTTTTTTCGTAGTGATAAGACCAAAGAAGTAATGCGTTGCGCATAACTCATGCGTTGTTCCAACTCTTTGTCAATCGCTGCTTCTTGTACTTCAGGAAAGAAGGCCAAATGAACAGAAATATGTTGTTCATTTTGAGTGACTGTATTTAGGTTCTGATACAACCAATCCGAAAAGAAAGGTGCTATTGGAGCCATCAATTTAGACAAGGTTGCCAAACAATGATATAAGGTTTGATAAGCCGCCAGTTTATCTTCGTTTTTCTCTCCTTTCCAGAAGCGACGACGACACAAACGAACGTACCAGTTACTTAAATGACGATCGACAAAGTCCGCTATTTTACGGCCAGCATTGGTTGGCTCGTAGTTGGCAAAGTCTTCATCTACCTCCTTGACCAAAGAATTGAGCAAAGAAATGATCCAACGATCAATTTCAGACCGTTGTTCCAAGGGAACTTCTTTACCATAGTCAAAACTAGATAAATTAGCACCATCATAAGCATCTACATTCGCATAAGTTGCAAAGAAATTATAGGTATTATATAGTGTACCAAATAATTTACGACGGGTTTCATCCAAGCCCAATTCATCAAACTTCAAGTTATCCCAAGGTTGCGCATTGGTCAGCATATACCAACGAGTCGCATCGGCACCATATTTATTCAAGGTTTCAAATGGCTCTACAGCATTGCCTTTAGATTTAGACATTTTCTGTCCTTTTTTATCCAAAACCAATCCATTCGAAACAACATTCTTATAAGCAACCGAATCAAAACACATCGTCGCAATGGCATGTAAGGTATAGAACCAGCCACGCGTTTGGTCTACGCCTTCTGCAATGAAATCAGCAGGATAAGAAACTTCCCCTGGCTTGCCTTGTAGCGCATTATCAATCAATTCTTTATTTTCAAAGGGATAATGCCACTGAGCATAAGGCATAGAACCACTGTCAAACCAAACATCAATTAAGTCCGTTTCACGAGTCATCTTCTCCCCTGTGCTACTCACCAAAACCACATTGTCAATATATGGACGATGCAAATCTTTAGGCATGTCTTGTGTCAAACCTAATTGAGCGTTTGCCGCATCAATTCCAGCTTGTAATTCTTCCAAAGAACCAATACAAACTTCCTCACTCCCATCCTCTGTTCTCCAGATCGGCAAGGGAATTCCCCAGTAACGAGAACGAGACAAATTCCAATCTTGAAGGTTGTCTAACCAACCACCAAAACGCTTCTCTCCTGTTGCTTTTGGCTTCCAGTTGATGCTTTTGTTTAGTTCAGACATGCGTTCTTTCTTTGCCGTCGCTTTTACAAACCAAGAATCCAAAGGATAATATAAAACAGGTTTGTCGGTACGCCAACAATGCGGATAACTATGCTTGTATTTTTCGACCTTAAAGGCTTTATTTTCTGTTTTTAGCTTGATGGCTAATTCAACATCTACGGACCTTTCAGGCGCTTCTCCTTCTTTATAATATTCGTTTTTAACATACAAGCCACCAAATTCACCCATTTCAGGTCTGAATCTACCTTGTAAATCAACCAAAGGCACTAAATCGCCTTCTTCATTCATGACCAACATCGGTGGAATATCCG
>CACVAQ010000130.1:0-1311 GCA_902727865.1 uncultured Aureispira sp.
GTCAAAAAACCGTTTTATTTTTGTATTACTGGTAATTCTAAGAACCCAACTAAACCCTCGTTTTCTTTACTAAAATCATAATCCATATAATCCTGTACCACATTATAAACCGTGTCCCTTTCGATAGGATGTCGATCCACTGCTTTGACCAACTCGACCAATTGTTGCGTATTCAAACTTGGCGATTGTTCCTCAGAACCTGCCATAGAGTAAATTTTAGTCGTATCATCAATCGTTCCATCAATGTCGTTCACCCCAAACGCTAAAGACAATTGAGCCGTTGTGCGCCCAATCATTGGCCAATAAGCTTTTACATGATCAAAATTATCCAAATAGATTCTTCCAATCGCATAATTTCTCAAATCTTCTACCGCAGACACTTCTTCTAAGTGTGATAACTCGTTGTTTTTGTTTCTATACTTTAATGGAATAAAGGTCTGAAATCCTCCTGTTTCATCCTGCAAAGTTCTTAACCTTGACATATGGTCTACCCGATGTTTGTACGCCTCAATGTGTCCGTATAGCATCGTTGCATTAGAACGTTTGCCTAAATTATGGAGTATTTTGTGTATTTCTAACCACTGGTCGCCATCGCATTTTCCACGAGCAATTTGTTCTCGAATTTCTGGGTGAAAAATTTCAGCGCCACCTCCTGGCATAGAATCTAATCCAGCCTCTACCATTGCTTTCATTCCTTCTTCGTAAGAAACTTTCGCTTTCTTAAATACATAATGGTACTCTACAGGGGTCAAGCCTTTGACATGCAAGTCTGGGCGATGTGCCTTAATTGCTTTGTATAAATTTAGATAAAATTGGTAATCGTATTGCGGTAAAACACCCCCTACAATATGCACCTCTGTCACGGGTTTGCCGTCGTATTTTTTGACAATATCCAACATTTCATCGTGTGTCAATTCCCAGCCTTCAGAGCGTTTTTTGATCAGCCTTGAATAAGAACAAAAAGTACAGGTGTAGACACATACATTGGTCGGTTCCATGTGGAAGTTCCGATTAAAATAAGTCTTATCTCCATGTCGCTGCTCCCGAATGTAATTGGCGAGCGTTCCTAAATATCCTAGTGGCGCTTTCTCATACAAATACAAAGCATCTTCATCGGATATTCGTTCTTTGTCGTTTATTTTTTGCGCTATTTTTTGTAATTCTTTGTCCAATGTTTCATCTTGGAGCAGAACATTTATATTTTTGTCCATCTATTCTCTTTTTAGGTCGCTTTTCCAAAATTATTTAGCAAGCAATTCTTTTTTAATCTTAAGTGGTTTAGAACTATACTTAGCTGCGCTGCTACTCCGT
>CACVAQ010000130.1:1411-7317 GCA_902727865.1 uncultured Aureispira sp.
CCTTATTGACAAATGTACAAATAATTTGGCTTAGTCGAAATATAAATTTTAAAACTTTCAGAAAAAAATGAAAGTTCTTTTACTCTATGAACAAGATAACAACAGAATCTATCCAAAAGTTTGAATTTTACTCTATTTTTATTAATAATCTTTTCTTATTAATCGGTGTGTCTTTATTGGGCTGGACCTTGTTTGAAACCCTATTCTTAGTTTGGTTGGAGCTTATTTCTGCTTTGGTTGTTTTGATCTACTTAAAGATCATCATTCCCTTAAAATATGGGCGGCCAGGTTATCACCACCTTCCCGAATACAGAACCCCTGCCCTACAAGTTCTAGGACTGCTTCTGTACACCTTGGTCTTACACTACTTTGCCTTAGTTTTTATCATTCGCCTTGGTCAAGTCGATTCTTGGGATACCTCTTTAGGTGTATTACAGACCTTGGCTCAGATGCCTTGGCAATTGTGGAACAGCAGCTTGTTATTATTAACCTTTGTCTTTCTATTGGCGTATCTACTTCCGCCTTTCATGTTGGAGCGTAGAGGCATTAAACCTTCTGTTGAAGCAATGCCTTTACAAACAAAAATTATGATTCATCCTAGTCAATTTGTCGCCCACTACATTTGGTTTATGATGTTATGGGGCGTGCATTCTTTTCTTGGTATTAATAATCCTACTTTATTAATGACGCTTCTAATGTTGGTAAAGTCTGCTTATGAGGCGCTGCTCTTTTATCGAGTGAAAGCAGATTCGTTTTAATACAAAACGGCAGACACTGTTGATGTGCCTGCCGCTTTGTCTATAATAGAGCTTCCAAAAATAAATTGACCAATCGGTCGGTATTTTTTGAAGATGAGTTGCTTATGCTAATAGCATAAAAGCAATGCCAAAGAAATGAGAAAATGCTATGTTGACATACGAAACTATTCGTACGCCTCTCTTTTGGCCTCATTATTATTTGAATCTAAGAATTCCAAATCAGACTGATTGTCGAGGTACTTATCTCTGACTTTTGTTTTCAAGTTCCCAGCATCGTCAAAATCATCATCTTCCTCGATAATTCCTTTCGCTTTTGCAGGGGACATTTTGATCAAATAATACTTGTCTTCTGTTTCAAATGGAAGTCCTTTTTGTCGTATTCCTTTTCCATCTGAAAAAGAGATTAAATGGCGTAAAAATCCTCTTGGATAGGTCAATTTTATTTGCTCCAACAGTTCTTCTGACAGATTTTCGTAGCTCTTTATTACCTTGGGCTTATTCATCGCTTCTCAGCTTTTTAAATAGTCGTATTTTAATAAAAAATTCATAACATGATTAAAATAAATCTATTTTTAAATATAAACCAAGTATTTAAATATTTTTTTTTAAAACTTTGCACGCAATTGTACTTTTACTTCTGAACGAGTCCGTCCTTCTATTTCTGCCAAGCCAGAACTAATCACAATTCGATCGGTAAAATAAGTCTGCGAGAATCGAAGCCAGACCGTAAAATTGCGGTTAATTCGGTAACTCAAATTGAGATAATACCGCAAGCCTCTCCCAGAATAAGCTGGTACAGAAAAGGCATACAAAACGTCGTTCTCATAGGCATAAATACGAGTATCGTAGTTATCCGTATCAAAAAAGGCAAGTCTTAGTTGCGCTTTTAGTGGAATAATCTTAGGCTTAAACACCAAGTCTTGATAAAGCATGAACCCTTGGTTAAATTCTTGATTTTGGTAAAAAGAAAACTCAATTCTAGAACGCAAAGCAAATTGACTCGAAACATTATAACTAAAATGAAATCTTAAATTCTGTTTGTCGTGATTGATAATTTCATCAATCTTGCTTGTATTACCCGATAAATTTTTCCCCTTCCGTTCAAAACGGTATTGTGCATACATACTGAGAAAGTAATTGGGCGAATAGTCTAACTTGCCAAAAACTTCATAGCCCTTCGTTGGGGCATCTATTTGATACCGCAACCAATCGAACTGAAACACATCAAAATAAGTACTCAATTTCACACCTGCCCCAAAACGAGCTTCCATACCAAGGTACAAACCCGATTCATTGCTAGCATTTGAACCTTCGGCAAAGGCATTTCCATTCAGCGTATAATAGGTTTTATCATAATAACGATGCAATACCGCCAAACTCACCCTTGGGTCCAAATCAACCAAAAAGGAATTTAACGTAGCCATACCGCCTTTTTCATTGGTAGCCGTTTCGCCAAAAAACTGTAAATTTTTATATCGAAAAGAATAATCCAAACTAGCATTAAAACTTTGTTGCCCTACAAAATTAAACTGTTGATACAAAGCAGGATTGTCTTGTTGTAATGCGTTGGTAAGGTAATTATGCACAAAATTACCAGCAACATGCCAACTACTTCCCGTATACCGCACCCGTGCTCCAGAAGTCACAAAACCAATTGCATTTTCATCAATTATTTCACCGACAGTTCTATGAAAACCGATTTCTTGTAAAGAAGTCACCGCAAAATCTAAATCCTCCACCAAAGAATCAATTTGTGGTCCTAAATTAGCATCCCGTCGACGATAAGAACCAAAAACGGTCACCTCCAAATTTTTCTCTTTCAAAAACTGAAAATGGCCTGCTCCTCCTCGCATAAACAAAGCTTCGTTCACCGAAGTATAAGGCCTAATGGGCAAAGAAATACGCTTTACATTCAAAACTTGCGCACCTTTTCGAATTCCAAAACCACCCCAGATCGTCAAACCTTGTCCAAAATAAACTTGAAAATCGCCTAAGGCAACACTATGTACATGTTTAGAGATTTTTTTTAGGTAAAAATGCCCTGAATAATAATCAAAACCTTGTGGGTTCGATCCTGTAAAAAACTCTTCTCCAGCATCTTTTTCCATCGTCAAACCAATACTCATTCTATCTTTGTAGGTCATTCGATACCTCAAATAGAATTTATCAGGAGAGCCCAAAAATCGACTCCCTGTTTCGCCTTCTTCCAAAGGTTGATAGCCTTTTTGTTGTTCTAAAATACGTTGATAACGCGCAAAGATCTGATGTCGACTCCGCTTAAACATGGTCCCAAAGTGCATTTTCTCCTGCTCCTTCGTTGCCGAAACGCTAATGTATGGCGTCATTCGAATAATAGTCTTCACATCAAAGGTGGGGACTCCTTGCAACTCATACAAAGAATAGATTTGTCCAAACCGTTTTCTGTACAACAATAAAGCTTGTATTTGGATGGCAGAGAACAGACCAAAAGTTACGAGTTCCTGTTCGGTGGCATTGTTGATGTCCAAAGGGTTCTGTTCATAGTTTTCCAAGTATTCAAACTGAGTTCCGAAGTCAAAATTTTCTCCATCACTATCTTCTACTAAGTTTTCAATCAAAAACTGTGTTCCATTACTCACCTCATTTCCGTCTACGTTCTTCTTTTTAACTTTTTGAGCCAAGAGAATCGTAGACAAAGAAACTAGTAGTATTAATAAAAATATCGCTCGCATAGTTGGTGCATTTAATGTGCCTCAGAAGTTTTTGAAGGGGCCTTCTCTCCTACAATATAGCTTACAGACAAACTAGGAGTCACACCCAAAACAGTGTGATAACTCGCAGCTACATCTATTTTTAAGCCTTTCATATTCAAACCAAAACCAAAACTAGCCATCACAGGCGTTGTTGAAACACCTCCTCGAATATATAAGATATGAATCGGGTGGTATTCAATTCCAACTCGTCCATTAAATGGATTTTCTAAATCTTTTTCTATTTCTGCCGTTAGCCTCAATTGGCTAGAAGGAATATAAGCAAGCCCTAACTTAAATAAAGAAGGTAAGACATCGCCATTCGGCAATTGCACTTGAACAGGACTAAAAGTGTGTGCGGCAATGTGAAACTGCTTGCTTACTTTTGCCAAAATACCTAATTCAAAGGTAAAAGAATGTGCGGTTCCATATTCGCCAATCCTTGTTCCCAAATAATTAAACTGCGCTCCTATAGACATCCGCTTAAACAGCTTTCGAGCATAAGAAAGTCCAATTTTTTGCTCATTGTATTTCCCGTAACCAAAATAATGAACACTTAATCCAACCGTTCCTATTTTTTCATGTGGGTAAGCAACTCCAAACAAAAAAGAATTTAGTCCATCAGTGCCCAAAAATCGTCGCTCTCCATAAGCTGTAAAAGACAAGTGTTCTAAATATCCCAAGCCTGCCTGATTGGTAAATATACTATTGATGTCCGTAAAGGTCAAACTTGCATTTCCCATCGCAGCACCTCTGGCACCAGCATTCTGTGGAATTCCATTTTGAGCAAACCCGACCAGACAAAGGCAGTTTAATAAAAGAGCTAGTACTGTTTTTTTCATACTGAAACGATTTGATTCTTGTTAAAGGTCAATAAAGTTATTTATGCCTTCTAGAATTTCAAAAAAATAGTCCGTACAAAATGAGGAATCTAAAGCAGCTATCCAAGCGATTTAAGTTTATTTTTTTGTAATTTCGCAATACACATCCTCACTAAGTCCTCTACACTAATAAATTTACCTTAATTTATTATTTAATAAATAAGAAACTTCATACTAAAAAACAGCTAAATGGTACTAAATTTGGCAGTTATTATTATATACTATTAGTAGAAACGCTCTTTTGTTTATCTTTTTTTTAACGTATGAAAAATTATTTTTTATGAACACTAACCGTTTTTAGCCGTTAAACATTTTAGATACGACAGAATTGCAGTTCAGGGTATTTTCCCGAATGACTACCACCCAAAAACAAGGTGTTATGTTATACAAACTTTATATTTTTAGAACGTAGGCTTCTAGCAGCCTCTTAAACTACTTCCAATGAAAAATGGTAAAGATTTGATTTTAGATAAAAAAATGATTGAGATCTATGAAGAAATGGGTGATGAACACATACTTACCTCTTTAGAGACCCCTATGCGAGCGGGTGCTTTTGATCTCTCTGATGAAGAAAAAATTGAAAAAATTCAAGAACATTTTCGAGAGATCATGGACGTGCTTGGTCTAGATTTGACGGATGATAGTTTAAAAGGAACGCCTTATAGGGTTGCTAAAATGTATGTAAAGGAAATTTTTAGTGGCTTAAACCCAGCCAATAAGCCCAAAATGGCCTTGTTTGAAAACAAGTACCAATACAATGAAATGTTGGTAGAGAAAAACATTCTGTTACAGTCTACTTGTGAACACCACTTTTTGCCAATTTATGGCAAAGCTCATGTAGCTTATATTGCCAACGGAAAGGTGATTGGTCTTTCTAAAATTAATAGAATTGTACAACACTTTGCCAAGCGTCCACAAGTGCAAGAGCGTTTGAGTATGCAAATAATGGAAGATTTAAAAACAGCCTTAGGAACCGAAGACATTGCGGTCTATGTGGATGCAAAACATATGTGCGTTTCTACCCGTGGCATTAAAGATATTTCTAGTAGTACCGTTACTACTGCCTATAGTGGAAAATTTAAAGAAGAAGGGACTCGAAAAGAATTTTTAGCCGCCATTCATAGCAAGCAAGATTATTAGTAAATAAACTTTACAAGTTATCCTAAAAACGTGCTATCTCATAAGTAATGAGATAGCACGTTTTTTTTACACTGTTCTTAATTTTACTTGGAGGAAAAGCTCGCCCGTGAGGATTGCGCTAATCAGCCTTAAAACATAGGTTGCTTTGCTCGTCCGTTTACTCCCTTTGGTTGGAAGCGTTTCATTGCTTGTTCTTAGTCCTCCCCTTTGTTAATGTGGGAGGTCGTTTTCTTAGTCGCTAAGCTCCTTAGCACTACGCTTTAGTTCGTTTTGTTCGGGTTTTCAATGAAGTAATGAGGAGCGCTAGAGACAGAAATTCAGGTCTGAAGTATTCCTAAAATAAAAGGTTCTAGCATAAGTAGATGGACAAAAATAATTAACACTAAAATAGGGCATCT
>CACVAQ010000131.1 GCA_902727865.1 uncultured Aureispira sp.
ATTAAGCATCAAACACCACTTCTACTTATTGCAATTCATTTCCCCTTTTTTGCTCAAGCTGTCTTACCAAAACCTACGGTACTTATCGTATTAAAGGCGATCAAATGGAAATATTTGCCCTGTCTGCACAGCAAACTGTTTTTTTGTGCTAATCCAATTCATTTCAGCAACAAAAAAATAGGTATCTTTAAGCTTACGAAAAAGAACAACGATATTTTTTTTATTAAAACGAATTTAAAACAGACTCTAACACCAATGACCACGACGCTCAAAGTAAGTTTCACCCTCTTTTTTCTTAGTATATTAACGGCTTGTAGTGATCCTAATTATCATGGAAACAACTATGTTGCCTTTGACTCTATGGACGAATTATCTCATGAGGTAATTGAAAGTATAAAAAACGGTGACGAACAACTCTTATTAAAACTATTAGACAACAACGCTTTAGTTTTTGACTTACTAAGCAATGCTACAGGAAAGGATGCGGGCAAAACAAAGGCTTATTTGATGACCGAAGAAGGGAAACGTAATTTCAGTGTCGATCAATTGGCAAAAAAACAACGCATCAATGCATTTTTTAGCACCGTACTTCCCAAGCAAATTACAATCAACAAAGCTATTTTTAGGACAACAGGACTAGAATTTGCTTATGAACAACCTTATTCCGAAGGCTCTCCTGCCCTATTGCAAAGTTATCAAATCCGATTGGACAATGGCGAAAAACAGGCCTATGCTTATGACATTCAAGTCATTTATTGGAATCAAAAATACCACTTAGTAGAAGCTGCGAGTTTCCTCAATAAATTATAAAATCCCCTGAATTTCAAGCGCTCTCCACAAAGGTAGAAGGAGCGCAAAGATTATTATACAAACCAACATAATATGCAAAAAATATTCAACTGGATACTCATCAATATTTTATTGATTTTTGGACAAAATGCTGTATTTGGACAAACAAAAGCCAATAATTACACCAAAGAGTGGACAGCAATAAACAAACTAGAGTATGATGGCTTGACTAAATCTGCTTTGGAAGCTAGTCAAAAGTTATATACCAAAATCAAAGCCGACTCAAAAAATCCAACTCAAATCGGACAAACCATTAAAGCACTTCTTTTTATTAATAAATATCAAGGACGTTTAGAGGAAGATGGTTTAGTTAAATCTATCTACCGATTTCAGGAAGAAGCTAAAAATGCCAAGGCTCCCATCAAACCTATTTTGCAGTCAATGGTTGCAGAAATGTATGACCGTTATCTAGCGCAACATTTATATAAATTTAAAGATAGAACCGCTACCCAAGAATTTGAGCAAGAAGATATTCGAACTTGGGATGTAGAACGTATCACAAAAAAAGCCTACGAACTCTATCAAGCAAGTTTGCAGTTTGAAGAAACTAAAAAAATTGATATTGATGCTTTTACTGCCATTACCCGAAAAGGAAGTAATGTAACAGGTTTGCGCCCCACTTTGTATGATTTCTTACTACACAGAGCCTTGGATTTCTCTATCTCAGACCGATATTATTTGACAAAACCTGCTTATAAATTTTATTTGGATTCGGAAGCTGACTTTGCCGATGCGGCCGACTTTGCTCAACGCAATTTAGTTGCAAAGGACAGCTTATCTGCTAAATTTCAAACACTTCTTTTGTTCCAAAAGGGCTTACAGTTTCACTCAAACAGCCCAAAAGCTTTAATTGATTTAGACTTAAAACGCTTGGATTTTGTTCGTACGCATTCGATTCTTAGCGACAAAGATTTATTCTACTTAGAGCGTCTAAATGCTTTATACGAAACATATAAAGACCAAGCTGTTTCTACAGAAATCACCCACAAAATTGCGCTTTATTATTACACGCAAGGTCAAAAGTATCAACCCTCCCCGACCGATCAATATCGTTGGGACATCAAAAAAGCCTATGAGATTTGCCAAAAAGCAGTCAAAGCATTTCCAGGGTCTTATGGCAGCTCGCATTGCCAAGCTTTAATGACAAGCATTCAGAGCAAAAGCATTGCCCTCAATGTAGAAAAGGTCAATTCTATTGACCAACCTATTTTAGGTTTGATTACTTATAAGAATATTTCTAAACTTTATTTTAAAGCAATTCCCGTTACCAAAACACAGTACAATACGTTTAACAGCAAATATGGTAAAGATAAAGCCAAGTTTTTGAGCAATCTTTCTCGTGCCTACAAATGGTCGAATGAACTCAAAAATGAAGGCGATTACCAACAACATCGAGTAGAGTTTAATATTCCTAAGCTAAAAAATGGGCGGTATATTATAGCGGCTTCTGCCAATGAAAATTTTTCTTATTCAGCCAATGCCGTCGCCTATAGCTTGTTCCATGTTTCAAACAGCAGTTTTAGTAGCCGAACTGTTGATGGAAAGCAAGAATTTTATGTAACCGATCGACAATCGGGCGCTCCGCTGTCAGAGGTTAAGGCAGAATTTTATGTTTCTACCTATAATAGTTTATTGCGTCGATACGAAACGGTCAAAACGGGAACGGCACAAAGCGATAAAAATGGTTATATTCAAAGCCCTAATTATAACGAGAAGGGTTCTCATTATAACAACTCTTTTTCGATAAAATTAACCAACAAAGACGATGTTCTTTTTTTGGATGATTCTTATTACAACTACACGGCTAACGAGCCGTATGAGCAAGCGTTTACCACTTTTTTCTTAGATCGAGCGATTTATAGACCTGGACAAACAGTTCACTTCAAAGGCTTAGTATTGAAGCGGATGACCGATGGCAAAAACCCTAAAATTATTCCTAATCAAGCCCGTACAGTTACCTTCTACGATGCTAATTATCAAAAAATTGCCACAATAAATGCAACGACCAACGAATATGGTACGTTTAACGGCTCTTTTACCGCTCCTGCGGGGGGATTGACAGGACAAATGCAAATCAAAGATGAACAAAATAATAGCACCAAATACGTTCGAGTAGAGGAATACAAACGCCCTAAATTCGAAGTCCTTGCTTTGCCCGTCAAGGAGTCCTTCAAAATCAATGATTCGGTGCAAGTTCAAGGGCATGCCAAGGCTTATGCTGGTAATAATATTGATGGTGCAAAAGTAAGTTATAGAGTGGTTCGAAAAGCGAATTTTCCTTATTGGAATTGGCGTTGGGGTTGGTACATTCCTTTTAATCAAGAAGTGCAAGAAATTGCTTTTGGAGAAACTACAACAGATGAAAAAGGCGAATATAAAATCAAATTCAAAGCATTAGCCGACCGTTCTATTCCTGAAAAGAACAACCCAGAATTTAATTACACCGTCTACGCTACGGTGACGGATATTACAGGAGAAACGCATACCGTTCAAAGCGTCGTTCGAGTGGGCTATATAGCACTCGATATTAGTTTGTCTATTCCTGAGAATGTCGATAGAGAAGCTATACAACCATTTGCGATTAATAGTAAGAATTTGAATGCTCAGTTTGAAGCCGCCAAGGGGTCTATTCTAATCGAACAACTAAAAACACCTAGCACGGCTTACAACAACCGATTCTGGGCGAAACCAGATTATCACACGATTTTAACGGCTGATAAATTCAAAGAAAAGTTTCCTGCTTATTCTTACAAAAATGAGCAAGATCAACGAGAATGGGCCGTTGTCAAAGAAAGTTTAAAAACCAGTTTTGACACTAAAAAATCAAAAGAATTAACCCTTAAAAACATCAAAAAATGGCCACAAGGAGCTTATAAAGTAACGCTTAAAACGACCGACAAATATGGAAAAGCCATCGAGTTAGTTCAATTCTTTACGCTTTATAGTTCTAAAGAAAAAAAGACGCCACTTAATAATGCCTTGTTTCTCGCCAAAGCGTCTTTCACTAAAGAACCTGGTGAGAAGGTTCGCATAGACTTTGGGGCGTACAGCAAAGCTGCTTATGTTTTGTACGAAGTAGAACACGATAATAAGATCATCAAAAAAGAATGGATTCAGCCCAAAGGAAGAACCTCTGTTTCGATTGCTATTGAAGAAAAGCACCGTGGCAATTTACACTTCCATTTGAGTAGCACACAAAACAATCGGCTCTACACTTCTGGTGGAACTATTTATGTTCCTTGGAGCAATAAAGATTTGAACATCGAATACGCTACTTTCCGTGACAAATTATATCCAGGACAAAAAGAAGAATGGAAAATTAAAATTTCGGGAAACAAAGGCGATAAAGTAGCTGCCGAGTTTTTGGCAGGGATGTACGATGCTTCTTTAGATGCTTTTGCTACAAATGCTTGGGATTTGAATATTCATCCTTACAGTTATAGAAGAAGTCTTACTTTGCAAGGGACACAGAGTTTTTACTTTGTTAATTCTAGTTTACTAAGTTCGAATTGGAATACCTATACTTATCCTCAATCTAGAACCTATAAGACCTTCGATTGGAACGGCTTTTCTTTCTATGAAGCAGACTATGGAGGTGGTCTCCGTAGATCCTCCGATCAATTGGTTTATGCAGAGGCAGTCCCTAGTCGATCTATGAACAAACGAAGTAGAGTAGCACAGAAAGGGGGCGCTGCTCCAGCACCTTCTCCAACAATTTCTTCTAATGCGACTTATTCTCTCAAAGCAGAAATAGAAGCAGAAACAGATTTCGATGAATCAGTGAGCGTCGATGCTCCCGAAGATACCCCTACCGCTACGACAGGAGAAGCGATGGAAGAGGATTTCGGTGCGGTCCAAGTTCGTACCAATCTAAACGAAACGGTTTTCTTTTATCCTGATTTAATGACGGACAAAGATGGAAACATCATCATCAAGTTTACGATGAACGAGGCCTTGACCAAATGGAAATTTATGCTTTTTGGACATACCAAAGATTTGGCTGCTGTTTCGGAAACCAAAGATGTGCTTACACAAAAAGATTTGATGGTGATGCCAAATGCCCCTCGTTTCTTTAGAGAGAATGATGAAATTTACTTTACCGCTAAAGTTAGTAATTTGACGGAAGAAGTGATGAAAGGTACTGCTAAGTTGCAATTGTTTGATGCGATTAGTATGGAGCCTATTGATGTTGCTTTTGGTAATAGTAATTCAACTCGTCCTTTTGAAGCTAAGGCTGGACAATCTGCGCCTTTGGTTTGGAAGTTGAACATTCCTGACGGTTGGAGTACTGCGATTACGCATCGGGTGGTTGCCAAATCTGGGAACTTCTCTGATGGCGAAGAGGCTGCCATTCCTGTCTTGACCAATCGAATGTTGGTTACAGAAACACAACCTTTGCCCATTCGTGGCAATCAGACGAAAGACTTCACCTTTAAACGTATGGCAGAAGTGCGTCAATCTACCACGATGAAACATCATAAATTAACGCTAGAGTTTACACAAAACCCTGCTTGGTATGCCATTCAATCCTTGCCCTATTTGATGGAATATCCTTACGAATGTACTGAGCAAATTTTCTCTCGTTATTATGCCAATAGTTTGGCCTCGGATGTTGCCAATTCTCATCCTAAAGTAAAACGGGTTTTTGACCAATGGAAAAACATTGATACCGATGCTTTGAAGAGTAATTTATCAAAAAATCAAGCACTTAAATATGCTTTATTGGAAGAAACGCCTTGGGTTTTAGCGGCTCAAAGTGAGGAAGCTCAAAAGAAAAATATTGGGGTTCTATTTGACTTAAATCGCATGGGCAATGAACTGGCAAAAGCTAGGGATAAAATGGCTGATCGCCAATTGGCAAACGGTGGTTTTAGTTGGATGCCTGGTGGGCGTGACAGTTGGTATATTACACAGTATATTGTCGAAGGAATGGGGCATTTGGACAAATTAGGGGTCAAAGATATTAAAAACGATCCTAAAATGGTCAACATGATTACGCGTGCCGTTAATTATATTGATGTAGAATTAGCCTTGCATTATAAGGAATTATTAAAATGGGCAAAACGCAGTGCCAACGAAAAAGAATACTTAGAAAAGGATCACTTAGATCAAATGGTCATTCATTATTTCTATGCTAGAACCTTCTTTTCCGAACAAAAGATTACCAACAAAACGACCTTAGAAGCGATTAAATATTACGAAGGGCAAGCCCTTACCTATTGGAGAACGAAGTCGATGTACATGCAAGGCTTATTGGCTTTGGGTTTCCATAGAAAAGGAACGGACTTAGAAACGCCTAAAAAAATTGTGGCGGCAGCGAAAGAAAATGCCTTGAATAGTCCTGAAATGGGTATGTATTGGAAATATCCTTCGGGCTACTTTTGGTATCAATTGCCAATCGAAACACAGGCTTTGATGATTGAGGTCTTTGATGTTGTCGCAAAAGACGCTAAAGCGGTGGAAGATTTAAAAGTCTGGTTGCTTAAAGCCAAACAAACGACGCATTGGAAAACAACCAAGGCAACGGCGGCGGCTTGTTATGCCTTGTTGATGTCGGGTGATAATTGGTTGATGGACGACAAGGAAATTGAAATTACGATGGGTGGTAAAAAATTAGACCAATCTCAAATCAAAAAAGAAGCAGGAACGGGCTATTTTAAAACCACTTGGGCAGCAAAGGAAATCACCAATGATATGGCTAACATTACGGTAAAAAATCCGAATAATGTCGTCGCTTGGGGTGCTTTGTACTGGCAATATTTTGAGAATTTGGATAAAATTACGCATTTCAAAGAAACGCCTTTGAAGTTAAATAAAAAGCTGTTCAAGCAAATCAATACAGACAGAGGTCCTGTTTTGAAACCGATTGAGAAGGAGACTTTAGTACCTGGTGATTTGATAAAAGTACGGATTGAATTGATCGTAGATAGAGACATGGAATATGTCCACATGAAAGATATGCGAGCGGCTGGTTTGGAGCCAACCAATGTCTTAAGTCAGTACAAATACCAAGGAGGCTTGGGCTATTATGAAAGTACAAAAGATGCTTCTACCAACTTCTTCTTTGGCTATTTATCAAAAGGAACTTATGTCTTTGAATATCCTTTGAGAGTGAATCACAAGGGGGATTTTTCCAATGGAATTACCACCATACAATGTATGTATGCGCCCGAATTTACGGCACATTCAGAAGGGGTGAGAATTACTGTTAAATAATTAAAAGCCCAACAAGTATAGTATTTTTCTAAAAGCACTGGAGAATTTCACATTCCTAGTGCTTTTAGTTTTTTGAGAACCTTCCTTAAACTATTGCCATGAAATTTTTATGCACCATTATAGAGATTTGGGAACTGCAATTCCTTTGCTTGAACATTTGATGGCGCAAGTGAAGCAGGACCTAATTGATTCTAGTGCCAAGACGCATTATGTAAAAGCTGTCATTTTTAAAAATAATACTTCGTGGGATT
>CACVAQ010000132.1 GCA_902727865.1 uncultured Aureispira sp.
AATCAATTCTATTCTTTGCCTAAATATTTGAAAAAACTACCTAAGCTAAAAAAATTGCGTTCTGATAATATACGCTGGAATCTATTTAAAATTAAATACTTATTTATTTGCCCTGCTTGTCATAAAATTGGTGCTTTGATAAATAACTCAAAAACAATTGACAAGGTTTTAGACGAATCCTTACTGAATAAAGGAAATTTTAGTTGTCGTGTATGTGAAAAAGAAGTCTACTTGTAAAAAAAACGAGGAGGCTTACAAATTACGATAAGCTTTCCACAAAAACACGGCAGTAACTAGTGTAGAGAGTACGTCAGCGATCGGGAAGGCATACCATATCCCATAAAGCCCCCAAAATTTTGGCAAAATATACACCAAAGGAATCAGAAAAAAGCCTTGCTTGGTTAAGGTTAATAATAAGGCGGGTCTAGCTTTTCCGATGGCTTGATAATAAGAAGAGCCAATCAATTGAATTAAGATAAAGGGCGTTGCCATAAATACGATGGCCAAGGCTTCTGGCGTAAGGGCTAAGATCTCTTTGTTGGAAGAAAAGAGTTTGACAATTGGAACCTGAAAAAACAAAATACAGGCATAGATAAAGAGCGCAATTAAACTACCGTAGCCAATGGATTTTCGGATGGTTTCTTTGACTCGATCGTAATTTTTTGCACCATAATTATAACTCGTAATCGGCAAAAAACCTTGTGTAATTCCTGTGATTGGAAACATGGAAAACATCATCACTCGATTGATAATTCCATAAACAGAAACATAAATTTCACTACCATAGGTATACAAGGAGTTATTTAGGATAATAGATAAAACGCTGATGACGCCTTGACGAGCCAGAGAGACCACCCCTAAGGCAGCTATTTCGGAAACAATGCCCCAATGTAGGATTAGATTTTTTCGACGGATTCTTAAATCACTATCCCCTTTGACAAAGAACCACAAGGTATAACTAGCACTTGCAGCATAAGAAAGCACCGTTGCATAAGCAGCCCCTTCTAGTCCCCAATCGAATCCATAAATAAAAAGAGGATCTAAGATCAAATTCAATATAGCAGGGAGGAGCATGACATTCATCGCTATTTTAGGAAAGCCTTGCGCTCGGATGACATGATTGCTCATCATCGCCCAAGATAGGAATGGAACACCAAAAAGGATGACATTAAAATACGCTTTGGCAAAGCGCATGATCTCTCCTTGTGCCCCAAATAGCAAGAGTAAATCTTCTTTAAAAATCACGCCCATGATTATAAAGAATGTTGCAATAGACATGTTGAGGGTAATTTGATTTCCAAACACTTTCTGTGCATGCTCGTTGTCATCTGCCCCCAAGGCTCTAGAAATAATGGACGCACCACCAATCCCAATGGACATTCCAATAGAGGCAATTAGAAAGGTGATTGGTAGAACAACCGTAATCGCTGCAATTCCCATAGGACCAACCCAATGTCCTACAAAAATAGTGTCTACAATCATATAAATAGACATGACTAAAAAGCCGATACCAGCAGGAACCCCTTGCTGCGCAAGTAGTTTATCAATGCTTTCCGTGCCGAGTGTATTGGATTTTTTTTCTGTGCCTAATTTGTTGGGTTCCATATAGGATTATGCTACTATTTTACGTTTTTTAATAGGAACGATTGAACCTCTTTTGAAACAGCACAAAAGGCAAATAGTTCATTTTATGTTTAAGAGACTGAATGACGAGCCTGTTGAAGAAAAGCCCTGTAAAACAAGAATTGATTGTTGTAATTAACGTAGAAAGGAAAGTCAAGTAGTTGACTTTAGCGTATAAACCGTATTGAGTGGATGCTAAATACTTAAATGCGGGGAGGGAGGAGTTGCTAAACAACTTCAATAGAATTACCCAAATTAAAACAAGGAGGTAGAGTAATAAAAAAAGATTTGAAAATGTGTTGCTTCTTGCAACAAGCCATTTTCAAATCTTCTAATTAACGACACTACAAATTATCATTACTCCGTTGGATTAGTTCACTACGTTTGTTAGCTCACTTCGTTCGGTTCATGAGCGCTACGCTTATGTTAGCTTCGCTGCTTCTCCGAGGTTTTAGTTTTTTTACCAAAAAAACATTTTATATAAGCTTGATTATCAATATTTTAACTAAATTAATAATTCAAAGCTATTTTGTTGATAATCAAAGCGAAGCACTCATACAATAAACTAATATAATTTAGCTACGCTGAGCCTTTGGGTTCTCCACGAAGTAATGAAATTAAGAATTACACATTAAACATAAATTCTAGCAAGTCGCCATCTTTTACGACATATTCTTTTCCTTCTTGGCGTAAAGTACCTGTTTCTTGTGCACCTTTCCAGCCATTATTGGCAATAAAATCTTCAAAACCAACTGTTTTTGATTTGATAAATCCACGCTCAAAATCCGAGTGAATGACTCCAGCTGCTCCAGGTGCTTTTGTTCCAACAGGAATCGTCCAAGCACGGACTTCTTGTACTCCAGCAGTGAAATACGTAATCAAATTCAAAATGCTATAACAAGCATGAATTAGTTTGTTAACGCCAGGTTCTGTCAATCCCAAATCAGACAAAAACTCCATGCGTTCTTCATAAGATTCTAATTCTGCAATATCAGATTCGATTTCTGCACTAACCAAAATGATTTCTGCATTCTCGTCTTTTACCGCTTCTCTAAACTTCTTTGTGTGCTCGTTTCCTGACACAACAGAAGCTTCATCTACATTACAAACATAGATAATTGGCTTGGCAGTTAATAACTGTAATTGGTGTACAATCAGTTCAACTTCCTCCGTTTCGTAAGCATCAAAACTACGAACAGGCTTGCCATCTTCCAAGTGAGCTAATACACTTTCTAAGTTGCTTACTAACTTCTGTAGCGATTTGTCACCGCCTTTAGCCAACTTTTTTTGCTTTTGAATTTGCTTTTCAATGATTTCCATATCCTTGAAAATCAATTCTAAGTCAATCGTTTCTTTATCTCGAATAGGATCAACGTCACCATCTACATGAACAATGTTGCCATCTTCAAAACAACGAACAACATGTACGATTGCATTTACTTCTCGAATATTTCCTAAGAATTGATTTCCCAATCCTTCCCCTTTACTAGCACCACGAATCAGCCCCGCAATATCAACGATATCAATTGTTGTAGGCACAACTTTTTTAGGACTAATAATAGCTTCCAATTTAGTCAGTCGATTATCTGGAACCGTAATGGTTCCAATGTTTGGTTCTTTTGTTGCAAAAGGGTAATTTGCTGCTAAAGCTTTAGCAGAGGAAAGTGCATTGAAAAGCGTTGATTTTCCTACGTTAGGAAGTCCAACAATTCCACATTTTAATGCCATGTTGTATGTATGTTAAGATAGTTAGCAAATTTTGAACGTTGTGACAATTTTTAAGATAGAAACCTTTGTTGTTGTCAAAACTTGCTGCGAAAATACAATTATTTGTGAAAGTCTGAAAGTAAAGGGGGGCTTTTATTGTTTTTGAGAAGTTTTATGTTGGATTCTTTATTTCTTAGGCTGCTATATTTTCATGTATTTTGGTTTTAAATGGGAATCAATTACTACTGGCGAAAAATATCAGATAGCCTCATTTTTTTATATTTATGAAAACCTATTTTATAATTATTTATTTATTCATCCTTGATAATAAGCGATTCGTCTGATAGTTTTAGGGAATAAACCAAAGAACCTATTCCTGCATTCAATTATCGAAAGATATTTTTTATCTTAGAACATAAAATCTAACACAAATTAAAACACTACTCAAATGAGAATGAATTGGCAATTATGCTTAATCGCATTGTTTTCCTTGACAATTAGCCAAGTATGGGCGCAAGATGGCCCTCCTTTGTGGATGCGTTATTCTTCCATTTCACCAGATGGAAAACAAATCGTATTTAGCTACAAAGGAGATTTATACAAAGTGCCCTCTAATGGAGGAACAGCGATTGCGCTGACCTTGCACGATGCACACGATTCTAGACCGATTTGGTCCAGTGATGGCAAACAAATTGCTTTTGCTTCCAATCGGTATGGCAATTTTGATGTGTATGTAATGCCTGCAACTGGAGGACGTCCAACACGGTTGACCTATCATTCTGCGGATGATTTTCCTTCGGATTTTGCGAGCGACAACAGTGGCGTTTTATTTACTTCTTTGCGTTTGGATAATGCCCAAAACAGAATGTTTCCATCAGGGCGTTTGCCTGAGCTGTATCAAGTCCCTGTGAAAGGAGGTCGAGTACAACAAATTTTGACCATTCCAGCAGACGATGCGGTATATTCTAAAGATGGGAAAACAATTGCTTACCACGATAGAAAAGGGTATGAAGATGAATTTCGCAAGCATCACACCTCTTCTATTACACGGGATTTATGGACCTATTCGGTCACCAATAAAAAATACACTAAATTAACAACTTTTGCAGGAGAAGATAGAAACCCTGTTTTTTCTCCTGACGAAAAAGAGTTGTTTTATTTGAGCGAAGAAAGTGGTACGATGAATGTCCATGCGATCAAATTGGACGATTCTAAGCAGACAAGAGCAATCACGAAGTTCAAAAAACATCCTGTTCGAAATTTGTCGATATCCAAAGAAGGCTTGTTGTGTTTTAGTTATAATGGCGAAATTTACTTGATGAAAGATGGGAACAAGTCAATGAAAGTTCCTGTGAAAATCATTGCAGATGCCCGTTATAATGAAGAAAAAACGGTTGCGGTGAATAAGGCAGAAGAAATGGATGTATCTCCGAATGGAAAAGAGATTGCTTTTATCAATCGAGGAGAAGTATTTGTTACGTCCATCGAAAGTGGGCTAACAAAACGGGTGACCAACACGGCAGAAAGAGAACGTACGGTTAGCTTTAGTCCTGATGGGCGTGCATTGTTATACGCTAGTGAGCGGAATGGAAGCTGGAATTTGTATCAAACAAAATTAACAAGAGAAGAAGAAAAGTATTTTTTCAACGCTACCGTACTTAAAGAAGAAACGGTTTTAGAAAGTAAAAACGAAACTTTTCAACCTGCTTTTTCTCCTGATGGTAAAGAAGTTGCTTTCTTGGAAGAACGCACGGCTTTGAAAGTCATTAACTTAAAGTCTAAAGCGGTTCGAGAGGTCTTGGCTGGAGACAAAAACTATTCTTATGCAGATGGCGATCAAACGTACTCTTGGTCTCCTGATGGAAAATGGTTTTTAGTGAGTTTTTTACAGCCACAACAATGGATTTCAGAGGTGGGATTGATTAAAGCGAATGGAAAGGAATCGGTGATTAATCTTACTCGCAGTGGTTATGGTGATTATGCGCCTAAATTTGTGTTGGGTGGCAAGATGATTATTTGGGGGTCTGGACGTGATGGACTCAAAGCGCAAGCAAGTTGGGGGGGACAATCGGACATCTACGCTCTATTTTTAACAGAAGAAGGATGGGATCGTTTTAATTTGACGAAAGAAGAATATGCTTTATTAAAAGAAAAAGAAGCGGAAGACAAGAAGAAAAAGAAAGGCAAAGATAAGAACGACGATAAAGATAAGGACGAGGACAAAGATGCCGACGAAATTAAGTTGGAAGAGATGTTGATTGACTTTGATGGAATTTATGATCGTACAAAACGTCTAACCATTCATTCTGCTTCTATCATGGATGCAACGATTTCTAAAGATGGAGATAAGTTGTATTACATGGCTAGGTTTGAGAAGGGCTTTGATTTGTGGGAAACGGACTTAAGAACTAGAGCGACTAAAATTTTGATAAAACTAGGCGCTAAAGGTGGTGGAATGGAATTGTCTAAGGATGGCAAGTATCTTTTTGTGGTGAATGGAGGGGGGATTTCTCGGATCGAATTAGCGTCTAAAAAGAAAAAAGGAATTGCGATAAAAGGAGAAATGGTTTTAAAAGAAGCGGAAGAAAGAGCCCATTTGTTTGAGCATTCTTGGAGACAAGTAGTGAAGAAGTTTTATAAAAAAGATTTGCATGGTGTCGATTGGAATTTTTATAAAAAAGAATACGCTCGCTTCTTGCCACACATCAACAACGGGTTTGACTTTGCTGAAATGATGAGTGAATTGTTGGGAGAGTTGAATGCTTCGCATACAGGTTGCCGTTATCGTCCTGCTTATAACAGAACGGCTGATGCAACGGCTAGTTTTGGGCTTTATTACGACGAAGCGCACACAGGCAAAGGAATAAAAATTGCAGAGGTGATTAATAAAGGACCTTTTGACAAAAAAGCTTCTAAGGTAGAAGCTGGTCATATCATCGAAAAAATTGATGGGGTAGCAATTTTAGCAACAACTAATTTTTACGTTTTACTAAATCGAAAAGCGGGTAAATATACCTTGGTTTCTTTGTTTGATCCTGCTTCTGGTACGCGTTGGGAGGAAAGGGTGAAGCCAATTAGTCGTGGTGCTGAATTTGGCATCCGTTACGATCGTTGGGTAGAAAATTGTAGAGAAATTACAGAACGAGTATCTAATGGACGTATTGGTTATGTGCATGTTCGTGGCATGAATACATCGAGTTATAAAACCGTTTATGAGGAGGTTTTAGGTCGAAATGCAGGCATGGATGCTGTCATCGTTGATACCCGTTTTAATGGCGGTGGTTGGTTGCACGATGATTTGGCAACCTTTTTAGGCGGGAAGGTGTATATGAAAATTCAGCCTCGTGGACAAGATATTGGAAGAGAGCCAATGTTCAAATGGACAAAGCCTTCTTGTGTTTTAATGGGGGAAGGAAATTATTCGGATGCACATTTATTCCCTTATGTTTATAGAGCATTAGGTGTCGGTAAATTAGTTGGTATGCCTGTACCAGGAACAGGAACTGCGGTTTGGTGGGAACGTCTACCAGGTGGTTATGTTTTTGGTATTCCTGAAGTAGGCATGGTTGGAAACGACGGCTCTTTTATGGAAAACACGCAATTAGAACCCGATGTGAAAGTGGCAAATGATCCTTCTGTGGTGACGAATGGCCAAGATCAACAAATTGAGGCGGCTATAAAAGTATTACTTAGTGAGGTGGATGGGAAATAAGCCCTCAAAAATAGATGGAACAAGCGCCCCTGTAAGAATTTCTTATAGGGGCTTTTTTTTTAATTTAAGCCTATGTTCTATTTTTAAACAAGTATGAAGCTAGAAGGAGGAATGTTGCATTCTGAATGAAAATAGAACATGTAAAATTTGCTAATAGAGAAAATTTGTAGGGATTAAAGCCATTGTAGAGCGTTTATTCGTATTAAAGTTAGTTTACTTTTTGTTAATTAATTTTTACTCATTCGTAGTTTATTTGAA
>CACVAQ010000133.1:0-4032 GCA_902727865.1 uncultured Aureispira sp.
ACCACACAGCAAATCAACCCAATGCACCCACAAACGGCCATACTCATCTTTAGCAGAACTGCTGCTGCGGAAGCGAAACACAAGCTTTCGGGAGATCGGCTATCTTATGGAACCAACCAGAAGATTTGTGCAGAATTGATTGCAAAAACACGTCGTATTGCCCAACAAACCAACTTTCCAGTCATTGAGATTGATTCGGACCAACAAGTTGGTCAGACTTTGGGAGAACGTTTGAGCAATTCTATTGCATCCGTCTTTCAAGCAGGTTTTGAGCAAGTTTTGGTCATTGGAACAGACACGCCTGATATTTCAAGGAATTTGTTGCAAAAAGCAGCAGAGCAAATCAGCCCCACACAAAGCAGTTTAGGCGCGTCTAAAGACGGCGGTGCGTATCTAATTGGTTTCCACAAAACACAGTTCAATAAAACAGATTTTTCGAACCTTAATTGGGACTCCGAACAAGTTTTTGATTCCTTGGTAGATCATTTTTCGACGAAAGGAACGTCGATTCACTGTACCAGAACGCTTCAAGACATTGACTCTTTTTACGACTTAATGCAATTTTTGAAGCAAGGGACTTCTACGCCCTTTGTGGTCAGGTTACAACAATTGATTGATAGCGCTACAGCATCCATCAAGCCACCTACACCCTTTTTTCAAATTAGCGATGGCTACACGATTTACAACTACAACCGCCCACCGCCCTTCCATGTCTAACGGACATACATTTTCTTCCATTTTAGGATAAGACAGCCCCCCATCTTTCTAAAAACGAGTAATTGCTAGACCCACTCTAGCAACAGCTATTCTATTATTATTATTAAAATAAAATTTATGAAACAAGGATTTCTTCTGGGATTTCTATTCGTTTTACTTTCCTTTAGCGCTACAGCACAACAAATTGTCAAAGGAAAAATACTAGACGATGCATCGAAAGAACCTTTAATTGGAGCATTGATTTATGAAAAAAATGCAACGAGTAACCATACCGTAAGCTCAGAAACAGGGCATTTTGAATTAAGCGTCCGTTCTGACACCGCTACCTTAATCCTTTCCTATATTGGGATGGTGACCAAAGAAGTTAAAGTGGACGGCAATACCTTTTTAGAGCTTTCGCTGGGCTTTGATACCGAAAGCTTGAAGGAAATTGTTGTTACCGCATTAGGAATTGAGCGAGAGAAAAAAGCCTTGGGTTATGCAACGCAAGAGATTGCGGGGACTGTCCTGCAAGAGGTTCGCCAAGAAAATGTCGTCAACAGCTTGGCTGGACGGGTCGCTGGGGTGCAAATCACGAATGGTTCTTCTGGTGTCGGTTCGTCTTCGCACATCTTTATTCGAGGACAATCTTCGCTTTCTGGTCAAAATCAGGCCTTATTTGTTGTCGATGGGGTTCCGATTAGTAATGAATTGATTACCAACCAAACCGAAAATGATGCGACTGGTTTTCAGGAAGTCGATTATGGAAATGGTGCAGGGGAAATTAGCTCGGACGATATTGAGTCGATTAATATTCTAAAAGGACCTAGCGCAACCGCTTTGTATGGTTCGAGAGCGGCTAATGGCGTGGTGGTTATTACCACAAAAACAGGCAAAGAAAAAAAGGGAATTGGTGTTTCTATCAATAGTAGTTTTACCGCAGAATCTTTGTTTCGCTTGCCCGAATATCAAAATGAATATGGACAGGGAACCAATGGTACTTTTGAATATGTCGATGGTACGTCTAGTGGTGGTGGACAAATTGTTAGTTTTGGGCCTCGTTTGGATGGTCGTTTATTGCCTCAATTTGATGGCCCTTCTACCAGCGTAACAGGCGAAACCATTCGTGGTGGAGATGTGATTGGTCGCAATGGCAATGCCATCACGCCAACGCCTTGGGTCTCTAATCCTAGTAATATTCTTGATTTTTTCCAAATCGGAAGGACCTTCACCAATAATATTGCTTTGACGGGGGCAGACGATAAAGGGTATTTTAGAATTTCGTACACCAATATAGATAATCAAGGAATTGTTCCTGGTACTGATTTAAAACGACATAGTTTTGCGGTTAGTGGGGGCTATCAATTGACGCCTAAATTGTCCGTAAAAACATACCTTAATTTTATCAATTCTAATAGTAAAAATCGCCCTGCTAATGGCTATGGATCGGAGAACATCATGTACTTGTTTACTTGGATGGGAAGGCAAGTAGATGTTGCTGGCTTGAAAGATTATTGGCAACGTGGTCAGGAGGGCTTGGCGCAGTTCAATTACAACTATGCTTGGATGGACAATCCTTATTTGGCGATGTTTGAAAATCGCAATGGCTTCAAGAAAAATCGTATTCTTAACAATACTTCTGTCGATTATGAAATCGTGGATGGGCTTAAGCTGCGCCTAAGAAATGGCCTTGATTTTTACCATGATTTAAGAAGCTCTCAACGTGCCTTTAGTTCGCAACGTTTCCGCAATGGAGCGTATCGAGAAGATGAAGTGACGTTTTCGGAAGTCAACACGGACGTTTTGTTGAATTATGATAAAAAAATCAACGAAGATTGGCAATTTTCAGTAGCCCTTGGGGGAAATTTGATGCACCAACAATTGAGCTATTTGAGTACGTCTGCGAAAGAGCTGTCGGTGCCTGGTATTTATAATTTTGGTAATTCTAGGGTTCCTTTAAGTACTATTCAGCATCGCCAGCAAAAACAAATCATGAGTGTTTATGCCTTGGGGCAGCTGTCTTATAAAAGTAGTATTTTCTTGGATGTAACGGTTCGGAATGATTGGTCGAGCACCTTGCCTACTGTAAATAATTCCTATGCTTATTATGCCTTTTCTTTGAGTACGATTGTTTCTGATTTGATTAAAATGCCGAAAGTTATTAGCTTGATAAAAGTGCGGGCTAGTGTGGCGAGTGTTGGAAATGATACGGACCCTTATAACCTACATAACACCTATAATTTTGGGCAATTATACGGTTCTAATCCTACGGTCACTAATTCTAGTACCTTATTAAATAGTCAATTGCAACCAGAGCGTTCTACGGCCTATGAATTTGGTGGCGATTTCCGTTTCTTCCAAGGTCGTTTGGGTTTGGATCTTACGTATTATAATAATATTAGTGCCAATCAAATTATCGAATTGCCTACTTCTACCGCCAGTGGATATACGTCCAAAATCGCCAATGGTGGTAAAATTCAGAGCGAAGGACTAGAAGCCATTGTCGTGGCAACGCCTATTCGTACCAAAGATTTTCAGTGGAATGTATTTGCTAACTTTAGTAGAAACGTCAGTACGGTCATTGCCCTTCCAGATGGCGTAGAGCAATATGTGACGGGCGCCGCACGGGTCTATGATCGTTCGGATAGAAGTGTTTTTTATATTGCAACAGAAGGCGGACAAATTGGGGATATGTACGGAACGGGCTTGTTGGAAGTCGATGGCAAACACGTATACGATGCCAATGGAAATCCTGTCAAAGATCCTAATTTGCGTTTATTGGGCAACTATAATCCTGACTTCATTTTAGGGTTTGGAACCGATTTTTCTTGGAAAGGGCTTAGTTTGGGGCTTTTGTTTGATTGGAGACAAGGGGGCGTGCTGGTCTCTCGTACCTTGGCCATTGCGAGTACGTCGGGTGCTTTAGCAAGTACCTTGGACGGTAGGGAAACAGGTGTTATTGGTGTTGGTGTCGTGAACGTTGGAACGGATCAAGCGCCTGTTTATGTGGACAATACAACCGCTATTCCTGCGCAAAATTATTACAATCAATATTATGATCGAGATAATGAGGCGAACGCTTTGTACGATGCTTCTTATTTAAAAGTACGGGAAGTGCGTTTGAGTTATCAATTGCCACAAAAATTAGTACAAAAAATGCACTTTACAGGCATCAAATTTTCTTTCATTGCTAAGAATGTAGCGGTGTTCACGGAGAACCCGCATTTTGATCCCGAACTTGCTGCCATGCAAGGACAAAACTTTGCTTTTGGAGTAGAAGATATGTCGTATCCCTCTAGTCGTAGTTTTGGTTTTAGTATTAATTTGACCTTGTAG
>CACVAQ010000133.1:4132-7293 GCA_902727865.1 uncultured Aureispira sp.
ATCTTATTTATTGACCATTCCTAACACAAAAAAACAAGACCAACAAAAAATAAAAATAATGAATCATAAAATATATATTCTCTTATTGGCTTGCCTTAGTTTTTGGGGCTGTTCCAAAGAGTTTGAAAAAATCAACACCAATCCAAATGCAGCAGAACAAGTCGATGCACAATTTTTATTGTCCAACATCTTGTGGAATGCTGCGAATAACAATGCGGTAGATGCCTGGAACGCAGGAAATTTCTTAGCCCAATTGACCGCCAAGCACAACTTCAACGAGATTGATCGCTATGATATTCGGACCAATACGGAGCTTTGGAACAAAACCTATTTGTTACTAAACGACGTCAAATCCTTAGAAGCATTGGCAGAAAACGGCAATCAAACCTACAAAGGGGTTGCTTTGGTGCTGCGGGCGTTTTTGTTTTCTACCTTGACGGATCTTTGGGGCGATGTTCCTTATTCGGATGCGATTAAAGGTGTTTCCGAAGACAACTTTAGTCCTAAATACGATACACAAGAAGAAATTTACACGGGTACGAATGGCATTTTACAAACGCTTCGGGATGCGGTAACGACCTTGGAGGCGAGTCGTAGTAATTTACCGATTAAAGGCGATCTTATTTTTAATGGCAATGTCGATCAATGGATTCGCTTTGCCAACTCGCTTCGGATTCGTTATTTGCTTCGGGTGTCCAACAAGATGAATGTGGCAACTGAAATGCAAACGATTGTCAACAGTAATTTAATCATGCAAAGTAATTTGGATAATGGATTAGTGCCTTATTTGGCGACTTCGCCAAGCCAATGGTTTGTGCATACGATTCGAGAAGGAGATTACAGTGGGGTTCGCTTGTCGAATACCATTGATTCTGTGCTAAGCAATTTAGGCGATCCTCGCTTACAGGTTTGGTTCAAGCCGACTGCGGTGAGTCAAACCGCAGGAACGCCAACGTACAAAGGCATTCCAAATGGCTTAGGTCCTTCTAGTGTGGGGCAATACGACTTAGCCGATGTGTCTACTTTGGGAAGTATTTTCAGAGAGCAACCTGCTGCGGTGAATGCGGTGTTTATGTTGTACAGTGAGTTGCAATTTGCCTTGGCAGAAGCCGTAGAAAGAGGTTTGATTAGCGGTACAGCACAGGTCCATTATGAAAATGGCATTCAAGCTTCTTTTGATTATTATCAAACGCCAATGCCTGCGAATTATTTGATACAACCCGATGTTGCTTGGGATGGTTCTATTTCTAAAATTATCACTCAAAAATGGCTGGCTTCTATGCTAATTGGTTACGAAGGTTGGTTCAATTACCGTCGAACGGGTTTCCCTGTTTTAACTCCTGCATTGGACAATGTGAACAATGACCTCATTCCTGTTCGTTATCGCTATCCAGATACCGAAAAAGCGGTCAATCCAACGAACTACGATGCCGCAGTAAGTCGAATTGGTGGCGATACGTACAACCTTAAAATTTGGTGGGATAAACCTTAGTTAATGAAGTGATTTGATAGTTTGAAAATAACATTTTTGGTTCTCTAACAAATCGTGTGGTAATAATAAAAGTAGCCTTTGAAATTAAAAATTTTAGATTTTAGACGTTAGATCGCTTCGCTCTTAGATTTTAGTCTAAAAATCTGATTAATAGCAATTTAGTCTAAAATCAGAGCGATCTAAAATCTAAAAATTAGCTAAAAGTTACCTAGAATTGAAAACTCCACACGATTTGTCAAAGAACGATATTTTTTAGATTTTCAAATCTTCAAATCAAACAAATCTTCAAATCGAATAAATCGAGTAAATAAAGTACATGGACAATATCATCACTTGGCAATGGGCATTAGTCCTATTAAGTAGTTTCGTCTTAATCCTCTTCTCCCCTGTTGCTAAGAATGCAAAACAGTTTTTTAGAGCAGAAAACACAAGTGGACAAGCCCCGAACTTTGTTCTACTAACCAGTAGCTTAGTCATCTCTTGGATCTTTGCCAAGTCGATTACCAATGCGGCTAATTTAGGTTTGAGTTTTGGTTTTGTTGGCGGCTTGGCTTATGCAGGCTACTATTTTTCTTTTTGTGTGGCAGGGCTTATTATTTATCAATTGCGAACCAAGGGCGGTTTTGAAAGCATTCATCAGTTTCTACATCAAAAATATGGTCGAAGTGCCTTGTGGTTATTTTCTGTCCTTATTGCCATTCGATTGTTTAATGAAATCTGGTCCAATACGATGGTGATTGGAAGTTACTTTGGAGCCGTTGGAACGAGTGCTTACTATGCGTCCATCTTAGTTTTCACGGGGCTTACCTTGGTCTATAGTTTAAAAGGAGGAATGCGGAGTTCTATGTTTACCGATTTGATTCAAATGGTCTTGTTTGGCGTTTTATTGTCGATTATTTTAAGTCAAATGATCCCTCAAACGGAAGGCGGAATTAGCGCTTATGTTCAGGAAGGTACTTGGTCTATGGCAATGGGTTTGAATTTATTGTTCGTTGCCCTCATCCAATCTTTTAGTTATCCTTTTCACGATCCTGTGATGACCGATAGAGGCTTTATTGCCGATCCTAAGATGACGCTAAAAAGTTTCTTTTGGGCGGGTTTGATTGGAGCGATTTGCATTCTGCTCTTTAGTTTTGTCGGTATTTTTGCTCGTATGAATGGCTTGGAAGGAGAAGCGCCTGTCGTGGTGAGCAAAACATTAGGGCTTGCGATGATGTTGATTATGAACTTCATTATGATTACTTCTGCGGCATCGACCTTAGATTCTACCTTTTCGTCTTTTTCTAAATTGATTACGATTGATTTGGGCTGGACCAAAGAAATTACCGTTCAAAAAGGACGTTTGACGATGGCTGTCTTGGCACTTTTAGGCACGATTCCTGTATTTTTCAATCCTGAAATTTTGTCTGCCACAACCGTTAGCGGTACAATGGTCATTGGATTGGCGCCCGTGTTTTTACTTTGGAACTGGAAAATGCCTACAATATCCTTTCATCTTTCGGTCGGTGTTGGGATTTTAACAGGCCTTGTTTTACTTGTCGGTTGCCCTTCTTGTTTCTTATTTTTTGAAGGAAAATATGGCGATTACTTGTCTTTAAATATTCTGGGTTCTATTGCTTGTTTCTTAGCCTTTTTGATTCCAAAATGGTATCAGCACAGTATCAGACAC
>CACVAQ010000134.1 GCA_902727865.1 uncultured Aureispira sp.
CCATTTTTTATTAAAACAAGGAATACACTATGCTTGCCAAACTAAAAGGTTTGTCTTTTTTGCTTGCGCCATTTTTTTTGCTCTTAGGAATTCTTCTACGAGTTGTTGTCTATTTACAGAACCGTTCCTTGATTATAGATGAAGCGAATTTAGCGCGTAATGTTGTTGAAAAAAGCGGAATAGCTTTCTTTTCTTCTTTAGATTATCAGCAATATTGCCCGCCAGTGTTTTTGTTGTTGACGAAATTAAATACCCATCTTTTGGGCGTGAATGAATTTAGTTTAAAGCTCTTGCCACTTTTAGGAGGGGGATTACTCTTAGTTCTTTTTTATTTTTTGTTGAACATCTTCATCAAAGAATCGGTCGTCCATTGGTATTTGTTACTAGTTTTGGGCTTTTCGACCTTAGCGATTCGATACAGTACCGAGTTCAAACAATACAGTTTAGATGCCTTATTAACCTTAGGCTTGATCTATGTTGCCTTGCAATTTAAAGCGGCAAAATGGACCTTAAAAAACACCTTGGTTTGGTTGGTTTTGGGAAGCCTAATGATTTGGACGAGTATGCCGAGCATCTTTGTTCTAGCGGCAATTGGCTTTGCTTTTTTGTATGAATCATGGATTACAGAACGAAAAATTCCAGTTGGTTTGGTTTTGGCAGGTGGGTTTTGGTTGTTGAACTTTGGCTTGTATTTTTGGACCGTTCTTTATCAAGATTCTACCTCCGATTTGCTGCAAGACTATCACCAAAATTTCTTCTTTGAATTTTTACCCAGCACAGCAGCCGAGGCTGCTCGTAGTTTTAATTTGATCGTAGGTCTAATGACTTCTATAACCGATAGAACGGTTTTAGGTTTAATTTTTTGCGCCTTATTTTTAAGCCTCGGAACGCATCAAATTATCAAAAAGAAAAAATTTGAAGCCTTGCTTTTGTTGTTGCCCATTTTATTTGCCCTCATTGCGTCAAACTTAAATTTGTATTCCTTGATTCCAAGATTGTCCTTGTTTTTAATACCCATTTGTCTCTTATTGATGGGCGTGGGGCTAAGTTTTGCTTGGGGAAAAATGCCCCCGATTCTAAAAACAGCAACTGCTATTTTAATGCTTATTTCAATCGTAAACAAAGACGGTTATCGGTATTTTGGAACCAAAATGGAGTTTGAGGACAGTAAAGCTGTCTTTGCTTTTTTAGCGAAGCATAGAGCCTCAAAAGATTTAGTTGTCGTACAGCACGATGCCGTTCCGACCTTTGTTTTTTACAATTCTATGCATGATAATGCCTACCATTTTCAGCCCGTCTATTTAGCAAAGTGGGCGGAAAAACCAGCCGCCATTGTTCCAACTCAACAGGGGGACTCTAAGACGTTTTGGTTGTTTTTTGCCCATACGTTTCCAGCTGAAAAAGCGGCTTATTTGGAGTCTGCCGAGCAAATTGCTAGACCTATTCAGAAGTATGAAAGCAAGGTTGCGGCTGCCTATCGGTTTGATCAATAAGGGAAGTCCATGCCTGAAAAGTAGGTTTAAAATAAACGCCTAGGTTTAGAACTATAAAAGGCAATCTTTAAAAGCTATATTTCTAATTCAAATCTTGCGGTTACTTTTGACAAAAGAAAGCGCCTAAAGGTGATTTTTAAGGATATTTAGCTCAAAATACCATTAATTCAAAAAAAAAGATGTATTTTTGTTCTCCTATCATTTAAACATTTTTTTGTTTTATTTTGAATGAAATCACATTTTTAAAATTGATTATCAGAGCGATAGGAGTTCTTTAAAACGATACTAGGGACCATTTTTATGACAACATCTGAATTCACTGGCTTACTAAAAAATCCGACGGAACTCAATACTATGAGTTACGAAGCATTGGATCAATTACTTTTGCAGTTTCCATACTGCAATGGTATACGTATGCTGTTGCTTAAGAAATATAAAAATGATAAACACATCGCTTTTGAGCGCCAACTTACCTTAGCGTCTATGTACGCCGCAGATCGTAGCAAGCTGTACGACTTTTTGAATACGTCAACGGTTGCTAATGAGAAGACAAAGGTGATTGACCTTAAACCTTTAGACGATTCTGAGGTGGAAAAAAAAACTCCACTAACGACTGAATTAGTCCTTCCTCCACCTATTTACCAGCATCAAGTATCTAAAAACCCTCCTTTTTTAGCTTTTCAATCAACCTTAATGGCTGAAGATCTGTCTGTTGGCTATAATGTGATGGACGAAAATGAGGACGAAGAAGACCGAAGTCTGAGTAATATGCCTATAGAAGAGTGGTTGCAAGAGTTTGAACCGCCACGGATAGACGATAAAAGCCCCGCCGCTAAAAAAGGATTCAAATTATCAAGAATCCCTATTTTTGAAAAAGGCGTCTTTGACTTTTTAGAAGAAGAGCAAGCTGCTGCCGCAAAAACTAAAAAAAGAAAATCAAAGGCTAAAAAAACGAAGAAGAAAGAACTACTAGCCAAACCAGATTCAGAAAAAGAAGTTCTAGACGAAGGACTTCCCAAAATGGAACTGCCTAAGGAAGAACAAGAACTTGAGTTGGAGCATTTAGCAGAAAATCAAGAAAAAAAGTCAGCGTCTCTTGATGTATTTGATTTGTTTTTGTCTCAAACTAATGGTTTCCTAAAAAGTCTTAACGATAAGAAAGAAGGAATAAAAGAAACTGAAATAAGCAACTGGGAAGACGATAGTACTGCTGAGAATGAAGCCGTTGTTTCAGAAACACTAGCTAACTTATTGGCATTGCAAGGGCAAAAATCGAAAGCAATTAAAATGTATAAGACATTAAGTTTGAAATTTCCTGAAAAAAGTCGTTTATTTGCAGACAAAATAGCAGAACTGACTTAGTTGTATGGTATTTGAATAAAGAGTGCGTGTCACACAATCTTTTTAGTTAAAATGCAATCTACAGGAGTTTATTTTGTTAATTACAGCAGCTTTAATGGTTACTGTATTAGTTTCTGTTTTTTTGATACAAAATCCAAAGACAGACGCATTTGACGCTATATTCAATATAGTCAATTGTTAGGTGTTGCGCAATCGAGTAAAATTGCACAAAAAAGCATCTAGGGAAGGACAACATTGATGTTTGTACTGTGTCTCGTGGTCTAATTATTAATTAATTTAAGAAAATAATCTACTATCATGGTTTTATTACTAACCATACTTATCGCATTCATTTCTGTATTGTTAATTCTTGTAATTTTAGTACAGAACCCTAAAGGTGGAGGATTGAGTTCTTCTTTTGGAGGAAGTCAAGCGGCTAATCAAGTTATGGGAGCAGCTAATTCTGGCGATATGCTCGAAAAAATTACATGGGGCTTAGCTTCATCATTGTTGGCTTTGTGCTTGATGACAGGCGTATTTTTCAAAGGCGATAGTGCTAGCGGAATTATAGGAGAGGAGATTGAAGCTCCTACTACTAGTGCTCCTGCAAACCCTGCAAACAATACTGGAGGACAATCATTGCCACAACTACCGACTAACGATTAGTCTTTAGTTGCGTTATAAAATAAAGCTAAGAGGTTCGTCGCAAATTAGGGGCGGACCTTTTTTGTATGTTAGGTATTGAGATTTGACTTAAGTTTGACAGAAAAACTATAGATTGATTTATCTTTGCACCTCAAATGATTTGTTTGTAGAAACAAAATAGCTTAAGTGGCTTTGGGAAGGGATTACCGTCCCAAAAATCAAGACACTTATCGTCAAGAAATGTAATTTTTTTATACCTATATAATTAGATCGTAGCAAAATGGCTAGACGGAAAAGCGGTTCAGAAGAGCGCCCGAAAATCAGTAAAGATGGCTGGGCTAAAGCTAAGAAGTTGTTGATTTATTTAGCACCTTATCGTTGGTCCTTTTTTGGAGGGCTTTTTTTCTTAGTAATTGGTAGTAGTGTATTTATGGTTTTTCCTGCTGCGGCAGGAGAATTGATTGACATTGCTAAAGGAGAGTCGAAGTGGGGATTTACGCTAAAAGATGTTGGTTTGGTTTTAGTATCCATTCTTGTCTTACAAGCGTTTACTTCTTATTTTAGAGTCTTGTTGTTTGCCAATGTTAGTGAAAAAGGCATGGCAGATATTCGCAAAGCCTTGTACGATAAGTTAATTACGCAGCCAACATCGTTTTTTGATCAAAATAGAGTTGGTGAATTGACCAGCCGAAGCACAGCCGATGTGCAACAATTACAAGATGTTTTGTCTATTACCTTAGCTGAATTGATTCGCCAAATTATCATATTGTTAGTTGGGGTTATTTACTTAGCTTGGATGGCACCAGAATTGCTGTTGGTGATGATCTCTACTTTTCCTGTTGTGATTATTATTGCAATGGTTTTTGGACGTTACATTCGAAAATTATCAAGAAAACGCCAAGACAAACTAGCCGAAACGAGTACTGTTTTAGAAGAAACGCTGCAAGCAATTTCTGTTGTCAAAGCGTTTACAAACGAATGGTTCGAACGCAAACGCTATGGACGGGCGGTAGACGATGTGGTGACTATTTCTTTAAGTTTTGCTCGTATTCGAGGTTTGTTTATTGTCTTTATCATAACAGCGCTATTTGGAGCCATGTTTTTTGTCTTATGGTGGGGCGCAACGATGGTAGAAGCAGGGACGATGAAATCAGGTGAGTTGGTTACGTTTATTACCTTAACCGCAATTATTGGAGCAGCAGTAGCCAGTTTAGGCGACTTTTATACGCAAGTATTACGTGCTGTTGGTGCTTCCGAACGCATTATGGAATTGCTAGAAAGTGATTCTGAAATTGTGCTAGATAAAACCTTGCCTGCGCTTAAAATAAAAGGAAAAATAGCGTTTAATCAAGTAGAATTTAATTACCCTTCTCGACCAGATTTAACCATCTTAAACGATGTGAATCTAAAGATTGAATCGGGGCAAAAAATTGCTTTAGTAGGGGCTTCTGGAGGTGGAAAATCTACGATTGTCAAGTTGTTGTTGCGTTTTTACGAACTTAAAAGCGGAAACATTACGGTTGACGGAAAGCCAATTACAGACTATAATTTATTACAATTGCGCCAGAATATCGGGATTGTTCCTCAAGATGTTATTTTATTTGGAGGGAGTATTCGAGAGAATATTGCGTACGGAAAACAAACGGCTACAGAAGCCGAAATTGTAAAAGCTGCCGAACAAGCCAATGCTTGGGAGTTTATCAATTCTTTTCCAGAAGGATTGGATACGATTGTAGGAGAGCGAGGCGTACAACTTTCGGGGGGGCAGCGTCAACGAGTCGCTATTGCTCGTGCCATTCTTAAAAACCCTTCTATTTTGCTACTAGATGAAGCTACGTCGGCTTTGGATGCAGAATCGGAAAGAGTGGTTCAAGATGCCTTGAATAAATTGATGGAAGGTCGAACGTCTATCATTATTGCGCATCGTTTGGCAACGGTTCGTGATGTGGATTGTATTTATGTCTTGGAACATGGAAAAATAGTGGAACAAGGAAATCATGCCGAGCTGGTCGCCAATGAAAAAGGGGTGTACACACAATTGGCAAAATTACAGTTTAGCTAAAAAAATGCTTAAACGCTTTGTGTTGAATGTTGAATGAGAAAAATTAAATCTCATTCAACATTTTTCATTAATTTAGGAGCATTCTAAAATGAGTAAAGAGACAATGTCCGTCTTGACTTTACAAGATTATTACGTAACAATCGTTAAGTAACTAGAAACATGTTATACATAGTACCTACGCCAGTTGGCAATTTAGAAGACATTACTTTGCGTGCTTTAAGAATCTTAAAGGAAGTGGATGTTATATATGCAGAAGACACTCGAACGTCAAAAAAGTTGATGCAGCAGTATGATATTAGCACGCCACTACGTTCGCACCATGCACACAACGAAAATCAAGAAGCGGCTAAGATAGTAGAAGATATCTTGAACGGGACAAACGTTGCTTTGATTTCTGATGCAGGGACACCTGGTATTTCGGACCCTGGTTATAGTTTGATTAAAGCTTGTGCTGCTGCTGCGGTTAAAATTGAATGTTTGCCTGGAGCAACAGCCATTATTCCTGCTCTTGTAGCGTCTGCTTTGCCTTGCAATCGTTTTTATTTTGAAGGATTTTTGCCACACAAAAAAGGTCGCCAGACTCGTTTGTTGTATTTGGCGGAGCTACCTTGTACCTTTGCATTGTACGAATCTCCACATCGTTTGGGCAAGTGTTTAGATCAATTGATTGAACATTGTGGAGCCGAACGACAAGCCGTCGTTTGTCGAGAAATTTCTAAGTTATTTGAAGAATATGCTCGTGGTACGTTGGCGGAGTTAAGTGCTAAAGTGGTGGCAAATGAGTTGAAATCAAAGGGCGAAATTGTGATTGTAGTTGCTGGAAAAGAGAAGGAAAAAAAGAAAAAACGGTATAATAAAGACTAAGTATAAGGGTAGCTTTTTTATTTTCTAGGTTTAGAGGCTGCGGTGATCGGAGTGTTTTTTTTATAATAATAATAATAATGTATCTCCAACAGTGGGGGCTTTTATTATTGCCCTGAGATCGCTTTATTAGTCGCTAAGCTCCTGAGCGCTATGCTTTAGGTGCTGTGTTATTTCGCTTCCTTCGTTCGGGTTTTCAGCGGAGTAATGAATGCGTTTCCTTTCTATGATTATCGTACTTGCAAGATTGGGGATAAATTCATTATTAAAAATAAATGAGAACTCAAGAAGCAGCCAAAGTCAATTAGTCCTCCAACAAATGTTCTTCCAAGCCTAAGCCTGTATTTACTTGAACTCTAAGCGGTTTTTTATACGCCTTGTACACAAAAAAGGTCATTAGAAAGAAAAGAAAAAGCCCGACGGTATATAGAATCTGGACAGGACGAATTCCAACAGATGCCTGGTAGGAAATAGAATACCTCCAGGAATAAAAAATGTAGTAGGTCCAAAACAGCATTGTCATAGTATTTATTGGAACGAAAATCTGGGAAACTTTCTTAAAATTTTTCTTGTTTTTGCTTTTACCCGAAAGAACATTTATGCTTAAAATCAATAGCGGTAATAAAGATAAAGTCAATAGGGCTAATAATAGGAGAGAGTACATTATATACCCAAAAGCATCCATGTCTACCTTAAATTTTTGTGCACTTTGCGGATCGCAAGAGCTGAAAATTAAGGTGAAACTTAGGAATAAAACGACTTGAACGAGTTTGTTATTAAGGGGGGATTTAGTCATAGGTCAAATTAATCAAAACATTCTTCAATAAGAAGAGCCGTTCATTTATCATAAATGAACGGCTCTTCTGT
>CACVAQ010000135.1:0-3472 GCA_902727865.1 uncultured Aureispira sp.
GATCGCACAAATAATGGCTCCATAAGTCCCTAGAGCATAGCCCAAAACAGCCATTAAAACACCAACAGGTGCCAACGAAGGACTAAAGGCAGAGGCAACAATTGGAGCCGAAGCGGCACCACCTATATTGGCTTGACTTCCTACGGCAACAAAGAAGAAAGGCGCTTTGATGAGTTTAGCGGTTATTAATAAAATAGTCACGTGGACCAACATCCAAGTAATTCCAATGGCAAACAAGCCAATATTAGCCCAAACTTCGCCCAAGTTCATTTTCATTCCGATGGTTGCCACCAAAATATAAATAAACACGGAGCCAATTCGAGACGCACCAACGCCTTCTAGTTTTCTTGCTTTGGTGAAAGAGAGCAGCAAACCAACCGTTGTTGAAATAACAATCAACCAGAAGAAACCAGACATTAAGGAGTTCAGGCGGACTTTTTCTAAGGCAACGCTGTATTGTTGCATAAAGGGAACAATCACATCCGCTCCCCAATGCGCCAAACCAACACCACCAAAGGCTAATCCTGCTAAGAGGAAATTAGAGGTAGTGGTCGGCATTTGTTCGACACTAGAACGATAGTCGCTCACACTCTGCTTAAGCTCTTCAATCGCAGAGGCATCGGCCCCTAATTTAGCATCAATTTTGTCCGAGATATTCGCCCCGTAGAGCAAGAAGCCCATCCAAATATTAGCAACAACAACGTCTACAATAATCATAGTGGCAAATAAATTATCACTCACCTCAAAGATTTCTTTCATAGCTGCTTGATTGGCACCGCCACCAATCCAACTTCCTGCAATCGTAGATAAACCACGCCACAATTGGTCTGGAGTAACACTAACTAAGTCTGGAAAAATATAAGAGGTGACTAAAAGGGCAATTGGGCCACCTAAAATAATACCAATAGAAGCCGCAAAAAACATGATTAGTGCTTTGGGACCTAGTTTTCTAACGCCTTTAAAGTCAATACTCAAACAGAGTAGAATTAAACTGGCAGGTAACAAATACCGAGAGGCAACAAAGTATAATTGAGATTTTTGAATGAAGGGTTTGTATTCGCTCGATTCGACGCCTGCTTTTTCCAAAAATTCTTTGATTCCTTCAAAAGATAGGGCATGTAAATTGACCCCATTTAGGTCAACACCTCGTTCTCCCAAAAATGCGATCAAAGCATCTCCTTTGAAAAATTCAGGTGCAATAAGCCCCAAAGGATAATTGAGCAAGGCAGGCAAAAAATAACAAAGCAACAAAGAAGGTACAATGGTATAGAATTTTTTCCAACCAGAAGCATCTGAGCTAGAAGTATGGAAAATTCCTGCCAATAGCAGCATCAATAAGCCAAAAACAACAGCATCGTTTGTGAAAAATGGTTCCATCAGTATCGTTTAATCAGTTTCTGAAAAGCGGTTAAATATGTATTAAAGCTTCTAAGATACATTTTATTCCGAAATGTTTTAAATAGTACAGGCAAGTAAGCTAGTAAAGTGCAAGCGTACTTTGCTTATTTCAAGAATAAATAAAGATTTAACAGGCTAATTTTGTCCATCTACTGAAAACTTTGGAGGGGTATAAAAGGAAACAGGAAAATTACTGCTAGAGTAATTTTCCTGTTTTTGCGCTAAAAGGATTGTGTAAGTCCTTTTTTAGAAGCTTAGTTTATATTTCGAAAGATAAAGGATGGCTTCTGTTTAACGTTAGAGTATATGAGGTCAATCTAACCTAAATAAGATCTTAGGTTATTTCTGTTGTTTGATTTTCTTAATCTTCGAATCGCTCTTTCTTTGATTTGACGAACACGTTCCCTTGTTAAATCACAAATGTATCCGATTTCTTCCAGCGTCATTGGTTGTTGACCATTCAAGCCATAATAAGCGGAAATGACATCTACTTCTTTTTTAGACAAAGTAGCTAATCCATTTCTAACTTCTTCCTTCAAGGATTCATTCATTAAATCTCCTTCAGGCTCTTCGGCAGAACCCTCATAAGCTAAGGTATCTAACATGGTCATGGCATCACTTCCCGATTCGCTACTCATCGGAGCATCTACAGAGATGTGTTTGCCACTAATTCGTAAGATATTACGGACTTCCTTAGGGCTTAAATCAACTAGGTCAGCCAATTCATCTACACTAGGTTCTCTTTCAAATTGTTGCATGAAAGCATGATACGCTTCGTTAATGCGGTTGTTGCTGCCAATTTTATTGAGCGGTAAGCGAACCATACGAGCTTGTTCTACAATCGCTTGTAAGATGGATTGACGAATCCACCAAACGGCATAGGAAATAAATTTGAATCCTTTCGTCTCGTCAAAGCGTTTGGCGGCTTTAATTAAGCCGACATTTCCCTCATTGATTAGGTCAATTAATTGCAAGCCTTGATTTTGGTATTGTTTGGCAACAGAAATAACAAACCGCAAATTAGCTTTTGTGATTTTGTGTAATGCCTCCTGATCACCTTGGCGAATTTTTCTTGCCAAGACAGCTTCTTCTTCAGAATTAATTAAGCTGATTTTACCAACTTCATTAAGATATTTATCTAGAGATAAACTATCTCTTTTGGTGATTTTTTGTGTGATTTTTAACTGTCTCATTTAGCTTTTTGTTTTGTGATGTTCCCTAAGTTTTAAAACGAGATTAAACGGGAAAAAGTTTCATTTTTTTGCGAATTAATTAATAAATAAATAAGCAAATAAATTAAACAATACAATGCCATTACAATCCACTTCATTAATGTAGAAAGTATATAATTGTTACCTGTTTTTGTTTAAAAGAAAGAAATTAATAAATAAAATACTAATAGATAAGTTGTGGGGCGATATGTGTTTATAGTAGCAAATTTCTTACCGTTTTTGAATATTTAACAACTTCTTTTTTAGAAAAACCATCAAGCCAAGGAATACAAGCCAAACAAGGTATTTTACTGTATTCTAGAATATACTTTTGGGAAGACTCCGTAATTGGACCATTAAAAATGATTCCAGCAATTGGGATATTTCTTTTCTGTAAAGCATCAATTGAACTCAAGGTATGATTGATCGAACCTAAGTAAAACTTGGCGACCAGAACAACAGGTATATTGAAGCGTTGTATCAAATCAATAATCAGAAAATCCTTATTCAGAGGAACAAAAAGTCCTCCCGCACCTTCTATAATCAAATTGCGATCAGTCTCTGGAATTTGAAAGGCTTGAACGTCAATTTCTACACCATCTAGTTCTGCGGCATAATGAGGTGATGCAGGCGTATTGAGCCGATAGGTTTCTTTAAAAAAATGACTAGTAGGATTACTGACTAATTGTTGAACCGCATTTGTATCTGTACAATCTAAGCCTCCTGCTTGTACAGGTTTCCAGTAATCTGCGGCTAAAGCTTCTACTAAAATAGCAGAAATGATTGTTTTTCCAACATCAGTATCAATACCTGTCACAAAATACTGTTTGGTTTTTTTAGGAGAGAAGGAAGCTTGCATGTTT
>CACVAQ010000135.1:3572-7253 GCA_902727865.1 uncultured Aureispira sp.
TCAGAGAAGCTTCTTTACAAAGCTGTTTTTATTCCAATATTAACACTAAAAGAACTAATGTGATCCTTTTCCGTACCAGAAGGCGTAATTCCATGACGATAAACGGGAAGAATATATAAGCTAATCTTATCCCCCAATTGACGTTCTAAACCTAGACCTCCCCCAATTGATAAGAAGGCATTTTGACCCAATTGTCCACCTTCTAAAGCACCTCGTTCAAAGTTATTCGAATTAAGGTCTTCTTGTAGACTAATCCCATTTATTGCTGAAACTTGAGTACCTGTATACGTACGACTACTAATTATATTCGCAACGATACCTGCGGTACCATAAATCTTCCATTTGTCACTCTGGAAGAACGTATATTGTACATCCAATGGAATTTCAACAATAACCAAATGACTTGTTTTAGATTGGTCAATTTCTTGTGTATTACCATCTATTTGTTTAATCAACAGAACTTCATTAAGATTATACTTATTGTACGAAATTCCAGCGCCTGTATTTAGAGACACTTTGCGAGAAAGCTCACTAGTGAATGTTAACCCAGCACCATATCCAACACTAGTTCCACCCATATTAGTCGCAAAGTTCGAACCAATACAAGCAACCGCTCCAACATAGTTTTTACCTTTAAATGGTAATTCTAGTTTTGCTTTCTTAAGTTCAAAAATAGGGTCCGTTATTTGGATACCATCTTTGGCGTCAAGGGTAGAAATTTGTAGAACAGAAAATACGCTACGTGTAATATCTACTTCAGTTGCTTTGTTTTCAGCAGCCGTATTTTCTATTCCTGTTAGATTGTTCGAAACATCTTTATCAGTTGTTGCATTCAGTATATTAGCTGCACCATCTTCACCAGTAAACCCATTGTTGGTCTGATTCGGTACGTCATTGCCTTTAAACCTTGTTGCCAAAACTGTTGATGTTTTCTTGTCATCAGTTGTTGTCTTTGTTACAGCAGTTGGATTAGAACGATTCGTTTTTGTTGCTGTAGCAAGTTGGTTTGTATTAAAACTATTGTTATTCGAATGATTATCACTAGAGGCATTTGCTAGAACAGTTGGATTAGAACGATTGGTCTTAGCTTGCTCGTTAAATGCTTGCGGCTCTGCTAAGGTATTGTTTGGAGCAGACGCATCTTTTTCTTGAATTTGGAACGTACTATTTTTATCTTTAGTAGTAGTGTTATCAAAAATAGAAGAAGGAGTTAGTGTAGTTGTTCGATCATAGTTTTGGTTTGAATGAGTATCTGATTTTTGGTTGGAACAAGTCACATTAAATATGGTGAAGAGCAATAAGGCCATTACGCCAGCTTCGGCACCTTTTAACCACCATATATGTGGGACTAGGTCTCTTTCTTTGTCCAACTGTTTTTCTAATCTAGTCCAGTCTTTTTTGTCAAAAGGTACTTTATAATCTTTTAAAGCATCTTTGGCGACTTGGTCTATAGAAGATTCTGTGCGCAATTTGCTTTGCAGATCAGCCCAGTCCATTGGGTCAAACTCTACTTCGAAATTTTCGAAGGCATTTTGAGCCAGTTTGTCTATATTATCAAAATCTTTATCTTTCATTAGTTGTTTATTGTTCTTTTCATTACTTCATTATTTTGTGGAGAACCCGAAGGCTCCTCAAATCTATGCTACCTAATTTGTCTAATTTACTTAATATATTGTAGCTAATTCCACAACGTATTTTTACTTATAAAGTTTTGTTAGTAAAACTTTCAACTTTGCACGAGCTTTGACCAAATTTGACCTTGAAGTACTTTCTGAGATCCCTAATTGGTTTGCCACTTCACGATGTGAATAACCCTCTATGGCATAAAGGTTAAATACAGCACGATAAGAAGGCGGTAAGGTTTGAATAACAGAAAGAATTTCTTTGGCAGAATACCTACTAATTGCATCTTCACCAGATGCTTTTGCATTTGAGGCATATTCTATATCTTCCGTTCTATGACGAATGGCTTTTCTATAAAAATCAATAGACGTATTGATCATAATTCTTCGAATCCAACCATCTAAAGAAGTCCCAACTTTATAACGGTGCAAATAGCGAAAAACTTTAATGAACCCTTCGTTAAGAATGTCTTTTGCGTCTTCCGAATTATTAGAGTAGCGCAAACAAATTCCCATCATTTTTCCATAATGTTGTTCGTAAAGTTGTTTTTGTGCCCAACGTTCTTCGGCCAAACAACCTGCGATTAGTGTAGCTTCATTAGACATGGAGCTAGACTTAACCTCTTTTTTGATATGTTTTGTTATTGGAATATTCAAAGCAATTGCCATATTTGGATGATTTATTCTTGGGAATTTTAATAATATCTTAGGTAGTGTAAAGGTTCTAAAGCTATAGTACTATGTTTTAATTCAAAAAATATTAATTAATGTTCCTATCTATAAATATAAGAATCTTTGTCTACAAAACGAACTTGTACACTTGAATGCTGCCTGTGAATAATATTTTTTCAAAGAAAATGATTTATTTAAAAAAATAGGAGCGGGGATAGGGCTATAAAACTCTTGGTTCTTTGACAACTCTTTTTGTCCATCTACTTAATCCTTAAACAGTTACTTTTTTGATCGTATATAATAAAAAGGGGTGTACGAATAGTTCCCATTTCGATCTGCTTTGTAAATGATGGGGGCAAAACCGACGACTCGAATTTGCATGCGTTGAGTTTTGTTATCCCAAGCCCAATCTTGAGTAATGCGAATTTTAGGCAAATCTTTAGCGGCAAGGCGAATATCCACAATTTCAATCATTTCTTCGAAGGTTTCACGATTAAAGGAAATCACAGTATCTAATCCAATGCCAATATTTTGAATAAATGAAGGTTCGAAGGGGATTAATTGATCGTGATCATGCTTTATTTGATACATTTTGGTTGTAGAAGGGCTTGTTCTATATCCAGTCATCATGTCTATAAATAGATTCGATAGGTTGTTTGTCCCTTTAATCGTTTTGATAGAGTCGCTGGAAATATTCTTATTGAATCGTTTAGCCCAATCAATAGAGGCGTGGTCTAAATTAATCGTTGTGAAGGCCTCTTTTATGGGCATCCAGAACAAGGCTTTTTCTGGAAGAGATCCAAATTTGTTAATACTTTGAAGCGGGGCAAGCGCAATCGGAGTTATATTGAGTTCGTTTGTTTTGCTATTATAGCTTAAAACTTGCTTGAGTCGGAATTGTTTTATGTGACTTGTGTTTAGCGGTATTTTTATCACTTGAATTAATTGTTCATAGGTCTCAGGGTCAAAAGTGATCTTCACTTCGTCTACTTCCTGTTGAATAATTTCTTGATAGGCCTTGTAACTTAATTTTTCTTTTAGATCCGCCTCTTTATAGAGATTAAAATTCTTGCTATTCAGTTCAAAGATTTTAGAGGACAATAAAGTAGGAAGCGGACTTAACTGATCGTCCGAAACTTGCTTTTTTATTTTTAATATCTCAATAGCATTGTAATCAATCGTTTCGTGCTGGTTCTTACTGTCTTCGCTTTCAGGAGCTAGAATGTTAATATGGGGATGATAATCGACATAAACTTCGCCTACCCAAGTAATGTCAGGATTGGCAAGCAATTTATCTATGTCTTGAAAAGAAAACGCTTGATAAGAGGTGAACAGTAGGAGTAAATTGGTTAAAATCAGAAGGGCGTAATTCATGTTTTTTTGTATT
>CACVAQ010000136.1 GCA_902727865.1 uncultured Aureispira sp.
TTTTAAAAATGTTAAATTTGTTTTACATTAGAGACGAACACGAATTTCTTAGTATCGCCAAATAACATTTTTTATGTTGTACTAATCTATTCGTGGCAATAGCTTTTCATTGTTCCAACTATAAATTTAAACGCAAATTTTCTTTATAATGAAATTATTCACCACACTTTTTTGCAGTTTATTCTTTTTCCAATTGGTCGCTCAAAATGTAAAAAAAGAGTTTTACGAAGATGGAAAAATCAAAGCGGAAGGTGCTTATACTTCTGCAAAAACAAAGACTGGCCTTTGGAAGTATTATTATAGTAATGGCTACCTGGAAGCAGAAGGAAGTTACAATGGAAAAAAAATAGGAAGAACAATTGATGTGATCCGAAAGAGAAGAAGTTCTGCTATCGACGATAAAGCATCTGCTCGTAATGGAAAATGGACCTTTTATTATACCAATGGCAAGAAAAAAGGAACGGTATCTTATGAAAGCGGTTGCCCTAGTAGCTTATTAATTAAGTGGTACAAGACGGGAGAGAAAATGGAAGAGGCCGCATTTGTTGATTGCAAACCAATGGGGAATAAAAGAACCTGGGCTAAAGAAGGTTGGTTGAAATACGAAACCATCAATGAAGGCAATGGTCGTTCGATGGAAGTAGAAATGTATGCTAGTGGTGAAAAAAAATCAGCTATTCCATACAAAAACGGTCAACAGTATGGTCGTGTAAAGCGCTGGTACGAAAGTGGGCAGAAGGAAGAAGATGTTATGATGAAAAACACTAGAGTACATGGTTCTTATCGCTCTTGGTATTCTAATGGTAACAAGCAAAGAGAGTTCTTTTCTATTAATAATGTGATGAGTGGAGAATATAGAGAGTGGGACAAAGATGGAAAGTTGTTGTTCGAAATTGTAGAGTTGACTGGGGAAAGTAAAATTTTAGTTAAAAAATACTGGTCGAATGGACAACTTAAAATGCAAGGAAAATCAACGATGCCTACTTCTTTAAGTATTCATGAATGGTCACAAACTCGTCAAGGTTATTGGTCGTATTGGCAGCAAGATGGCACAGAAATAAAAATAGAAAAATATTCAAAGGGGCAACTATTAACGGTTGAAATGCCTTAACTTAGATTAGTCTTAAAATATAGATACACTGTAAATTACAATGTATGAAGCATAGAAAAATAAAAAGGAGTGCATAGCACTCCTTTTCTATTGAATCAACTTAAAATAGAAATAACCTACATGGAAGAAGTTCGGTTTGATCGTTCGCAACGTTGGAGATTGGTTTTAGGAAAAAAGGCGGAAGAAGAAGAGCAAGTTGCTTTGGGAATAGAGGGGATGGAAATAGACGCTGCTTTGGATGCACTCTATGAAAAAGGTCAAAAAGGAGGTTTGGGCAATTCTGCTCCTAAGGTAAACCGATGGTTGGGCGATATACGGAAATATTTCCCTTCTCCCGTTGTGCAGGTCATGCAAAAAGATGCCTTGGAAAATTTAGGGCTCAAGCAGATGCTTTTAGAACCTGAAATGTTAGAGAGCGTTGAAGCAGATGTTCATCTAGTAGGCACTTTACTGTCGCTCAACAGTGTTATTCCAAGTAAAACGAAAGAAACAGCGCGTTTGGTCGTTCGAAAAGTAGTGGAAGCGTTAACAAAACGCTTGGAGTATCCTCTCTTGGAAGCCATTAAAGGTGCATTGAATCAATCGGTTCGTAACCGTAGACCCAAATTTTCGGAAATTAACTGGGGCAAAACCATTCGTGCCAATTTAAAGCATTATCAAGTAGATTATAAGACGATTATTCCCCACCAATTGATTGGCTACGGAAAAAAAGGACAGGCTTTGAAGGAAATCATTCTTTGTATTGATCAAAGTGGTTCTATGGCGAGTTCTGTGGTGTATTCTAGTATTTTTGCAGCGGTGCTGGCTTCGTTGCCTGCACTCAAAACGCACATGGTTGTTTTTGATACCGCTGTTGCCGATTTGACGAAAGATATGGATGATCCTGTAGATCTTTTGTTTGGAACACAATTAGGAGGGGGAACGGATATACACAAGGCACTTAATTATGTAGAAACCTTGGTTCGATCTCCAGAAGACACGATTCTAATTCTAATTTCAGATTTGTACGAGGGAGGAAACGAAGCGAAAATGCTTCAACAAGCGAAGAAGATACAGAAAAAAGGAGTGAACTTTATTTCTCTATTGGCTCTAAGTGACGAAGGTGCGCCTATTTACGACAAACAAGTTGCGGCTCATTATGCCAGTATGAACATTCCCGTGTTTGCTTGTACACCAGACTTGTTTCCAAGTATGATGGCAGCCGCCTTAAAAAAAGAAGATATGTATCACTGGATGTCTAAAAATGACATTGTGAAACGCTAAGGAACTGTAAACAATTGATTTGAGAATGAAGATTTGAAAATGAACTAATTCAAGTCATTTTCAAATCTTCAAATCAAACTAATAAGTCTTTGTCATACGTTCTGGAATCGCTAAGATATAATCTGCTTTATTGAAATGATCTGGGTGCAATTTATCTATCCGCTCTTGCTCTACGGTACTAATAACAACAATTTTCAAATCAGGTTTAAGCTGACGTAAATACCAAACAATTCCTTCTTTGTTGTCCGAATGAAAATTTCCATTAAAATGTAAAAACAGCTCTCCCTCGCTCCAATTTCCATAAATAAAATGAGCCATAGTTGCATCTTTAATCATTTGCGCTTGTGGGTAATATTTAGGATCTTCTGTCATTCCGTGCATGTCCATTTCTAGCATTTTTTTGTAACAGGGCAAGTCATAATCTTCGTGTATCGGCAATGGCGCAATGAAAACTTTAGAGTATTCTGGGAGTTTTTCTAATTTCCCTAAACCATTTTTAAAGACAGCAGAAGCGTACCGTCTAGGAACATTGGTTGCAATAAAACCCAAGCTGTTGTCTTTGGCAAAGGTAACAATGTTTTTATAGTCTGTTTTATAATTGGGCCAAAGCCTAGCTTCTTTTTCGAAGCTCTTTTCGGAAATAAAATTCTCGATGTATTCATTTAAAAGCAATTGATTATCTGTTTCAAACATTTCGCCTCCTAAAACAAGGTTTTGAACTTCTGTTGAATACAAATCTCTGGTAACTTCCAATTGTAACCAGTGGCAAATGGGATTGTTGTGCAGTTCTCCAAAAAAGACAATATCGGCTTGTTTCAAATCTTTTATGATTTTAGAATAAGCGACTTCCTTTCCTTTATTGTTAAACAAATTATAGGCCTTGGGTTGTGCAAATGCCGTACTTGAACATACGAGTAGGAAACATAAAATACGAGTAATTGTGATCATTGATTTTCTTCTATATTAAATTTATAATTAAATTTTTCTGGTTCTTCATAAAACTTATACCGAAATCCGATGCGAACATTCAGCGCAAAAATAGTCGTTTGATTTTGAATGGTCGTTTTTTTTCTGCTCTAAGGCAGGTTGTTGTAAGCTATTTTGCCGATTCACAACAAATCTTTCGCTTACTAAATCGCCTTGGCGCAAACCTGCGGCATACAGAATAGATGCATTAGCAAACATACTAAATTTAGGTGTAAAATGATAACCCTCCTGCTATTCTACTTAGCAGCGCTATTCCTGAAAAAATAACCGCTCAATAATAGGTCAATTATTTAAGACAAGCTAGTTCTATAGAAAGGTACTTCTTTTGCTAATTTTCTACACTACTTAGAGCAGCATTATTTTATTTTTAATAAAAAATAAGAACGCAAGTCAGTCTTTCAATGGCTTACAGAAGGAATATATATAGGGTTTAAGCCCTTGTTTTTAAAATACAGGAAAAGGCTTGCAGGCAGGTCGTTTTGACGTAAAATACGGTATAAAATGAGGCTAAAAAAGTCGCAATTAGTATTTGTAAATTAAAAAATATATAAAAGGTTAATAAATAGGAATTTGCACGGTTTTTAAATCTTTTTTTAATTAGGAAAATACTTGTTGTTTTTGTACCTTTGTAAGGTTGATTTCAATTAGACCTAATTCAGTAGGTTACAAAAAAAAAACAAACAAAAAAAGTATGGATTCAACCCAGAAAATAATACCAATTAATATTGAAGATGAAATGAAATCCGCATACATCGATTATTCGATGTCGGTGATTGTTTCTAGAGCATTGCCAGATGTAAGAGATGGATTAAAACCTGTGCATCGCAGGGTGTTGTATGGAATGTCTCAGCTTGGTTTAACTTATGCCAAAGGGCACAAGAAATCAGCTCGTATTGTCGGGGAAGTATTGGGTAAGTATCACCCGCACGGTGATTCTTCTGTGTATGAAGCTATGGTGCGTATGGCGCAACCTTGGTCTTTGCGTTATCCTCTAGTCAATGGACAAGGAAACTTTGGTTCTATTGATGGAGATAGCCCTGCTGCTATGCGTTATACAGAGGCGAAATTAGAACGAATTAGTAACGATATATTAGCTGATTTAGGAAAGGATACCGTAGACTTTCAGTGGAACTTTGATGATACCCTTCAAGAGCCGACCGTTTTGCCTACTAAAATTCCTAATCTACTTATCAACGGAGCATCTGGAATTGCTGTAGGTATGGCAACGAATATGTTACCACATAACTTAACAGAAGTTATTAATGGTATTCTTGCTTATATTGAGAACCAAGATATTACTATAGAGGAATTAATAGAGCATGTTAAAGCACCCGATTTTCCTACTGGAGGAACAATCTATGGTACCGATGGTGTCCATCAAGCTTTAGCAACTGGCCGTGGACGTGTTGTTGTTCGTGCTAAAACCGAAATAGAAGTTACTAAGTCAGGAAAGGAGCGCATTATTGTGACGGAGATTCCTTACCAAGTGAACAAAGCAAATTTGATTATCAAAATTGCGGAGTTGGTGAACTCTAAAAAAGTGGAAGGCATTTCGGATTTAAGGGATGAGTCGGATCGTAAAGGAATGCGTATTGTCATTGAATTGAAACGCGATGTTAGCCCGAATGTTGTTTTGAGCAAATTGTTCAAATACAGCCCGCTACAAAGTTCTTATGGGGTAAATAATATTTGTTTGGTAGATGGTCGCCCAGAACTACTCAACTTAAAGGATATTATTAGAGAATTTGTCAAATTCCGTTTAGAAGTAATTCTAAAACGTGCTATTTTTGATAAAGCTAAAGCGGAAAAAAGAGCCCATACCTTACAAGGTTTGTTGGCGGCTTTGGATCGTTTGGATGAGATTATTACGCTGATCCGTGCGTCTAAAAATGCAGATGAAGCTAAAGAGGGCTTGATGGCATTTGACTTTACGCCAAAAGGAGATGCTTTGGAAAGTTTCTTAGGACAGCATCCTTTAAAAGGAAATAAGCTTTCTGAGGAACAAGCAAAGGCCATTTTGGAGATGCGCTTACAGCGTTTGACAGGCTTAGAGCGAGACAAATTAATTGGTGAATTTGACGAATTGATTGTCTTAATTGCTGATTTGCAAGATATCATTGATCGTGAAGAGCGTCGTTATGAGATTATCAAAGAAGAACTAACAGAAGTAAATAACAAGTATGGCGATGAGCGTCGTACCGAGATTACTTATGCAGAAGGTGAAATTTCTATCGAGGATATGATCGAAAATGAGAAGGTGGTTGTCACTATTTCTCACTTAGGTTATATCAAACGTACAGCGGTTTCTGAATACAGAACGCAAACTCGTGGAGGTGTTGGTGCCAATGCTGCCAAAACTAGAGATAAAGATTTTGTGGAGCATATCTTTGTGACCAAAACACATAACTATTTGTTGTTGTTCACCTCGCAAGGTCGCTGTCATTGGTTAAGAGTCTATGAAATCCCTAAAGGGGCGAAAGCATCTAAAGGTAGAGCGATTCAAAACTTGTTGAAATTGCATCCTGGGGATAAAATTAAGGCCTACATCCCTATTGAGAATTTGAAAGACGAAGAATTCTTAAAATCTCATAACTTAATCTTTGCCACTAAGAAAGGTATTGTTAAGAAAACAGATGTAACGGCTTATTCTAGACCAAGAACCAATGGTGTGAATGCTTTGACAATTCGTGAAGATGATGAGTTGATTGAAGTGAAATTAACAGATGGGACGAATCATATTATCTTAGCGACTCGTGAAGGGAAAGCAATTCGATTCCATGAGAAAGATGTTCGGGAAATGGGACGTACAGCAACGGGGGTTAAAGGAATCAAATTGGGTTCTTTTGAGAACAATGTTGTGATTGGAATGGTTTGCGTTGCGGAAGATGGTATTAAGACAATTTTAGTCGTTTCTGAAAATGGTATTGGTAAACGGACGGTATTAGATGCTTATCGCCCTCAAACGAGAGGTGGAAAAGGTTCTAAAACGATCAATGTTACGGAAAAAACAGGGGCACTAATTGCTTTGAAAGCTGCGACGGATAATGATGATATGGTTATTATCAATAAATCTGGTTTGACTATTCGTCTAGCGGTTAAGAATGTTCCAACGACAGGAAGAGCTACTCAAGGTGTTAAGTTGATTGACTTGAGAAAGAAAGATGCGATTGCTGATGTTGGTTTAATTATAGATGGCCAATTGGAAGAAGATGAAGTAGAAGAAGTGGTTGCAGAAAACTTGAATGCTGAGGGGGTAGACGAAACTACGGTATCGGATGCTGATGTCTCTTCAAATGAGGCAACTGAAACAACAGATCACTCAGAGGAAGAGTAAAATATAGTTGACAAATTATTTTTAAGCAGCTTGGATATTCCAAGCTGCTTTTTTTATGGTAGCTAAGTAAGTTTTAAACGACTAATTTTGTCCATCTTATTTCTTGACCGTTCCTTAACAAACATTTTCTTTCTTTTCGTTAAACACACCAAGCCCTCTTTTTGTTACATCTATCTTATAAGAACCGAAGCGTATGAACAATTTACTAGATGACCACGAGTTTGATTTATCCCCTAAAAAGGAAGCCCCCAAGAAGATCATAGGCGCTCTTTCTCTCTTTACCTTTTTGTTGTTGATTGGAACACAAATCGCCTGGGGCGAAACCTCCGAAACGGCTTTGGTGAAGGGGAGTTATATTTGGATGCCCTTTTTAGTCATGAGCTTTTTAGGGTTTATCCTGGCTCCGAAGAAAGTACTTATTGCGGGGGCGCTAACCGTTCCTGCAACTTTTATTTTCTATCTATTCATATGGCCGGCTTTTTAAGCGAATCGTATAAATAAACCCATCAAATAACTTGATTGTCAAAACACTTAAACCATCAAGCCGTC